>JAYZVT010000443.1:0-8815 GCA_036155355.1 Pseudomonadota bacterium | reverse complement strand
GGGTGGGGAGGGCATCAACACGCTGACCGGCGCCGATCAGGCAGCACCGCTCGGCGGCGCCGCATTTCACGACAACCACGTCTGGATCAGGAGTGCATGAACATGGCGGATGGAGAAGCAAGGGGCGTCACCTATGAGAACCCGCCGGGAAGCGGCAAGCTGCTGGGGCTCTATTCGCACATCTCCCGCGTTGAGCCGGGGACCACGATCCATATTGCCGGGCAGTGCGCGCCGGGCGACTTCCCCACCCAGGTCCGCGACGTGTTCGCAGCTATCGGCGCCATCCTCAAGGGCGTGGGCGGCGACTACGAGTGCATCGCCAAGTTCACCACTTATCTGACCGACGCCGGCGATATCGACGCCTTCATGGAGGAGCGCAAGAAGCTGTTTCCGAAGCTCTTCCCGGGCGGCAAGTATCCGCCCAACACGCTGCTCATCGTGCAGCGGCTGGTGAAGCCGGAATTCCGTATCGAGGTGGAAGCGGTGGCGCGGCTGCCCGGCTAGTCAGGCGGCCTTGGCCTTGGATAGCTCGCGGATGCGGAAGGGCAGGCCGCCCTTCGGGCACAGGGTCACCGTGGCGTGGATCTTCGCCGGCTTCTCGCCCACATATTCGGGCTGGAAGCGGCGCAGAAGTTGCACCAGCGCCAGCGTGTTCTCGATCTGCGACAGCGCGCCGCCGATGCAGGACCGCTTGCCGGCCGCGAAGGGCAGGTAGCTGTATTTTACCCGGCGCTTCATGCGCTCGGGCGAGAAGCGCTCCGGATCGAACTTCTCCGGATCGGTCCAGTATTTCGGATTGTGGTGGGCGATCCAGGTGAACATCACCACCTTGTCGCCAGCCTTGATCTCGTGACCGTCGATAACGTCGTCGCCGGCCGCGCTGCGGATCAGCGCCCAGATCGGCGGATAGAGCCGCATGGTCTCCTGGATGACCATGCGCGTGTAGGAGAGCTGCTGCACCTCGTTCCACTTCGGCTCGCGTGGTCCGCACACCCGGTCGGCTTCTTCGCGAATGCGGTCGGCCACTTCGGGATGCAGCGACAGCAGGTAAAGGCACCAGGCCAGCGTCAGCGCCGTGGTCTCTGTTCCCGCCCACAGATACTGCTTCATCTCGTCGATGACCTGCGCGTGGTCGAAGTCGGGGAAGTCGGGATCGTTCTCCGCGTTCTTCAGCATGGCCAGCAGGGTCTTTTCGCGTCCGTCGATGGGCGCACCGTTGATGACGGTGTCGGGAATGGAGTGCCAAACCTCCATCGCCTTGGCGGTGTCCTCGCCGCTCACTTCCTCCAGCGCGCCGCTGACCTTCCTCAGGCGAAGGGACTTGTGGTTCATCACGTCGGTGTAGGTCTTTACCTGCTTGAAGACGAAATGCGGATTGAAAGGCATCTCGCGGTCGAACAGGGCGCGGCAGACCATGTCGGCGGCCATGGTCCAGGTCTCCTCGACCATCTCTACGGTCTCGCCGGTCTCGGCGAACTTCGCCCAGCGCGCTTCCTTGTTGCGGATCGCGTCCATCAGGAATGGGAAATATTCCTCGAACATGTGCGGATGGAAGGCGGCCTGCTGCGGCATGCGGATGCGCTGCCAAAGCGCCCCGTCGATGGTAATCATGCTCTTGCCGAAGATGGCGCGCAGCCCGTCGAAATACTTGGTGTAGTTGTCGGCGTTCTCGACCAGCACGCGGCGGAAATGGTCCACGTCGCTCAGCATGATGATGCGCTGGTTCTTCAGGTTGACCGGGATGACGCCGCCATACTTCTCGGCGAGCTGCATAAGCGTCCGCATGGGATCGTTCTGGGCGAGCAGCGGAGTGAGCTTGAACCAGATGCTCTGCTCTTCGCCAAGGCCGTGGGTCGCGGAATAAACGGCTGTCATCGAAGGTCCTTCAACGCCCTGAAAAACGGCTGGTAGCCGCGCACGTCCAAAGGGTTGCTTGCCGGCCGGCGCTGCCAAATCCCGTCGTTCGGATTGTTTACCAGCGTTTACGCCACCTGAGGCGATTGCACCCAAACGCGATCCGTCTAGTATCACCGCCCGCTTCGCATTGTCCATAAGCGCGGGCCGGTAGTGTTACCATGCTGCACTGCGGCATGGAGCCGCGCCAGAACGATTATTTTGCGTCCGATGGCACAATGAGCAGCCCATCCCCGGAGGCCGTCTCATGGTAAACGACGCGCTCCCCGTCCACCTTCGCCTGTCCCGAGGCGACGAGGCCGAGCGCCAGCGGATAAAGCCTGTGTTCCGCCCCCAGCACGCGGGCCGCCAGGCTGTCCGGCGTGTCCCCGGCCAGCACCGGCACCGCCGCCTGCGCAATGATCGGGCCAGAGTCCATTTCCGTGCGGACGAAATGCACAGTACAGCCGGAAATGCGTGCGCCCGCCTCGATCACCCGTTCATGGGTATGCAGTCCCTTGAAGGCGGGGAGCAGCGAGGGGTGGATGTTGATCTGGCGATCGCGCCAGCGCTCCACGAACTCCTCTGTCAGCAGCCGCATGAAACCTGCATTGCAGATCAGCTCTACCCGCGCCTTGTCCAGTGCCTCGTTGAGCGCAACCTCGAAATCGCCGCGCGACCTGTAGCGCTTGTGGTCGATGGCGATCGCCTCGATGCCGGCCTTGCGCGCGAAGTCGAGACCCGGCGCCTCGGGGCGGTTGGAAATGACCGTGACAATTTCCGCCGGGAAGTCTTTTGCCTTGCAGGCGGCGATCAGCGCCCTGAGATTGCTGCCGCGTCCGGAAATGAGGACGCCGACACGTTTGCGCGCGCTCACGCGCCCAACTCCAGCTTGCCGGTGTAGCGGACATTCGCGGCGCCATTGCCCGCTTCCAGCAACCCAAGTTGGACCACGGTCTCTCCCGCGGCTGCCAGTTGCGCGGTGACAGCGTCCTTCTGCTTTGCATCGACTACCGCCACCATGCCGATGCCGCAGTTCAGCGTGCGCAGCATCTCGTCCCGCGCCACGTCCCCCTCGCGCGCCAGCCAGCCAAACACCGGCAGCACCGGGATTGCGCCAAGGTCGATATGCGCAACGACACCATCAGGCAGCACGCGTGGCAGATTCTCCGTCAGTCCGCCGCCGGTGATATGCGCCAGCGCCTTGATGCCAGCGCCGGCCTTCATCGCCGCCAGCAGAGGCTTCACATAGATGCGGGTCGGTGCGAGCAGCGCCTTGCCCAGCGCCGTGCCGGGCATAAATGGCGCGTCGTCGCCCCATCCGATGCCACTCTGCTGGGCAATGCGCCGGATCAGCGAATAGCCGTTGGAGTGCGGCCCAGAGGAAGCGAGACCCAAGAGCACGTCGCCGGCCGCCACATCGCCGCGCGGCAACAGCGATCCGCGCTCGCAGGCGCCGACACTAAAGCCCGCCAGGTCGTAGTCGCCCGCGCCATAGAGACCCGGCATCTCCGCCGTCTCCCCGCCGATAAGCGCGCATCCGGCTTCCGAGCAGCCCCGCGCGATGCCGACGATAACACGCTCGGCCACGCCGGTGTCGAGCTTGCCGCAGGCGAAATAGTCGAGAAAGAACAGCGGCTCCGCGCCCTGCACCACGAGGTCGTTGACGCACATGGCGACGAGATCGATGCCGATATCGTCATGCAGGCCGGTGTCGATGGCGATCTTCAGCTTGGTCCCCACACCGTCAGTGGAGGCGACGAGAACGGGGTCCTTGAAGCCGGCGGCCTTGGTGTCAAACAGGCCGCCGAAGCCGCCGATGGCGCCCATGACGCCCGGCCGGTTGGTGCGCCTGGCGAGGGGGCCAATTGTCCTGACGAGGGCGTTGCCCGCGTCGATATCGACGCCAGACTCGGCATAGGTGAGGCCGTGGGTCTTGGACCCCTTGGCCCCGGATTTGGGAGAAGACGCCATCATCTCTTGCTTCGTGCCGGTCCGAGTTGGCATAACAAGCGGATCAGGGGACATGGCGTCAAGCGGCAAGCGCCCGCGACCCCCAAAATCGCCGCATTTGTGGACACCTTGGCAGCGGTGGTCGCCGATTTGCCCCCAGCCGGAACGTCTCGGATGCCAGCAAGGCTGAACACGAGTATTCGCCAGACCGTCGCGCTCGGCCGCGTCGCGCTCGTGCCATTGCTTTTCGCGCTATCTGTTGCCGCCGGCCCGGCTCCCGCCGCCAGCCCCGACAGTCTGTTCACCGTCGCCCGGCTGGACGCCGACGTCACCGCCGCGGACGCCGTTACCGCCAAGAAGGAAGCGCTCGAGCAGGCGCACCAGACCGCGCTGCGCACCGTGATGAAGCGCCTGGTGCCCCTGGAGGCCTATTCCCGCCTGCCGCGCGTTCGCAACAACATCATCGAATCGATGCTCGAGGGCCTGTCGGTCCGCAGCGAGCAGAATTCCCGCATCCGCTACATTGCGAGACTCGATTTCGAGTTCCAGCCACAGGCGGTCCGCGACCTGCTCAGCTCGCATGGCATCCCGATCTCCGAACATCAGGCCGAACCGATCACAGTGCTTCCCGTCTATATTGCCGGCGGCAAGATCGATTCGACCGGTCGCGATCCCTGGCGCAAGGCCTGGCTGTCCCTCGATCTGGACCATGCGGTGACGCCAGTGAAGCTAGCCCGGGTGACGCCGTCACATACCCTCGAACAGATTCAGGCGGCCCTGGGCGGAGATCTGAACACCTTTGCCCAATTGCGCGACAAGGCGCAGGCGCAGCTGCTGGTTCTGGCCGTTGCCGAACCTGAGCAGAACGGGGCGCGGTTGTCGGTCCGCCTCTTCGGCGCGGATCGTGCCGGTTCGTTGACCCTGGCACGCTCCGACAAGGTGTTCGCGGCGGGTGTCGAGGAAGCCAGTGCGCGCTCCGCCGCGATATCGCTCGGCATCCTCGAAGGCCGCTGGAAAGTTACAAGTACCTCGGCCGCACCCGGCGTCTCCGGCGGTCCGTCGTCCGTGCGCCTCGTCGTCGAGTTTGCCAGCCTCAAGCAGTGGCAGGACATCCGCCGCCGTCTGAGCCGCGTACCCGGCGTGCAATCGCTCGAAGTCATCTCCCTGTCCGCGCGCGTCGCGGAAGTGGCCTTCAACTATACCGGTACCTCCGACCAGTTGGGCCAGACTGTCACGGGGCAGAACCTGTCGCTTGAGAATCAGGGCGGGACCCTGGTGCTGAAGAGCTACTGACCGCCTCGCGCCCCGTGGTGTCCCCGTTGCAGCGAATATGCTAGAGCCTTCTTCCAGGGGGCGAATCCTGCTTGCGGCCACGTGCTTGCGGCAGCGATGCGGGAGGGAGTGGACGTGAATATTCCTAATATTCTGACCGTCCTGCGGATCCTGCTGGTTCCTGCCATCGTCTATCTGATCGTCACTGGTCAGGTGCAGCTTGCCTTCGCCGTCTTCGTCGCTGCCGGAGTCACCGACGGACTGGACGGCTATCTCGCCAAGCACTTCGACTGGAAGACGGAGCTGGGCGCCTATCTCGATCCGCTCGCCGACAAGCTGCTGCTCGTCAGCATCTATCTCGTCCTTGGCCTGACCGGTCACATTCCGGTCTGGCTGGTCATCGCCGTGGTCAGCCGCGACATTCTCATAGTTGGAGCCGTACTGCTGTCCTGGGTGCTCGGCCGCGAGATCCATGTGCAGCCGCTGATGATTTCCAAGGTCAATACGGCCGGTCAGATCGTGCTGGCGGCGCTGGTCCTTGGTGATGTTGGATTTGAGCTTGGCCTCGACACCCTGACCTTCGTCGCTGTCTGGATCACCGGAGGCCTGACGATTATCTCCGCCACCGCCTATCTGTTGAGTTGGGTGCACGACATGGCGGCCTACGAGCCCCCGCCGCCGCGCCGGCGCAAGAGGACACGATCATCTGCGGGCAAGAAGTCCAGCACAGTCGGCACGGGCCGCGTCGAGCGGGCCACGGGACGATGACCACCCGCGAGCAATTGTGGGTGTGGGCCGGGATCATTGTCGCGGCCCTGCTCTGTCTCTGGCTCGTGGCGGACATCCTGCTGCCCTTCGTGCTCGGCGCCGCCATCGCCTATTTCCTGGATCCCCTGGCGGACCGTCTTGAACGGCTTGGGCTCTCGCGCTTCCTGGCTACGCTCATCATTCTCGTCACCGCTGGCCTTACCGTGCTGCTCATGCTTTTGCTGCTGTTGCCGCCGCTGATCGAGCAGGCGGCAGGATTTCTCTCCAAGGTTCCCGGCTACATTGCCTATCTGCGCGAACTGGCCCAGAGCCAGGGCGAGAAATGGTTCGGCGATCTCGCCGCCCGCAGCCCGCAGCGTTTCGACGAGACGCTGACCCAGGTTACGCAGAAGGCCGCGAGCTTCGTCGGCCAGATCGCCACAAGCCTTCTCAGCGGCGGACTGGCGTTCGTCAATTTCGCCGCCCTGTTCCTGGTGACGCCAGTTGTCGCCTTCTACCTGCTGCTTGACTGGGATCGCATGGTGCAGAGCGTGGACAAGTGGCTGCCGCGCCGCCAGGCGCCTACCATCCGCGGTCTCGCCGCGGAAATGAACGAAGTGATCTCGGGCTTCGTTCGCGGCCAGTTCACGGTGCTGATGATCCTCACCGTGTTCTACATCGTCGCCCTCAGCCTGCTAGGGCTGAATTTCGGGTTGCTGATCGGCCTCGGCGCAGGCCTCATCAGTTTCATTCCCTATGTCGGGCCGCTCGCCGGGTTCCTGATCGGCGGGACCGTCGCGGTTGTGCAGCACTGGCCGGAATGGTGGCCGATCCTCGCCGTGCTCGGCGTGTTCGTCACCGGCCAGCTTGTCGAGGGCAATGTACTCTCTCCGATGATTGTCGGCGACAGGGTCAAGCTGCACCCCGTCTGGCTCATGTTCGCACTGTTTGTTTTCGGTTACCTGTTCGGCTTCGTCGGAATGCTGATCGCCGTGCCCATGGCGGCCGTGATCGGCGTACTTGTGCGCTTCGGCCTGAAGACTTATCAGGAAAGCGCAGTGTATGACGGCTAGGGATGCGGTGCCCTGAGTCGTCTGGAGTGGCTTAGGCATGAGTGAGCAACTGGCTTTCGATCTGCCCTTCCGGCCCGCGCTCGGGGCGGAGGATTTTCTCGTCAGATAGTGCAACGCCGCCGCCGTCCGCAAGATCGACCGCTGGCCGGGCTGGGGCACGCCGGTCCATGTGCTGTGCGGGCTTGCAGGTGCGGGAAAGACGCATCTGGCCAATGTGTGGCGTCTGCGTTCAGGCGCCACGCCCGTCGTTCCGGCAGATCTGTCAATGCTGCTGCACACGCGCCCTCTGCCGTTCAAGGCCGCGGTGCTGGAGGACATCGACCGGGCCAATTTCGATGAGCAGGCGCTGTTCCACTTTCTCAACCTGTCCAGGGAGGAAGGCTTCAGTGTCCTGCTGACGGCACGAACGCCTCCGGCCCGTATGACCGTGGCGTTGCCGGACCTGGCTTCGCGTTTGCGGTCGTTTCCGGTGTCAACGATCGGCACAGCCGACGATGCTCTGCTTCGGGCGGTCCTCGTCAAACAGTTCGCCGACCGCCAGCTTGCGGTCGAGCCGCAGGTGATTGGATACCTCGCCCGCCGTATGGAGCGCTCCATGGCCGCGCTTGGTCCGCTGGTGGCCGCAATCGACCGCGAGGCGCTCGGGCGCGGCCGAAATATTACCAGACCGTTTGCAGCCCAGGTCCTCGACGCGCTTGGCGCGCCCCAAGATCGCGCTGGCGAGGATTAATTCGCACAATTCCGCCAATTTGGCGCGATACCCGTTCAGTGTCCATTTACACCGAAATGGTGTCGGCATTGATTATCACGGCCGCCTTCGTCATATCAGTTACACGCGCCGGATGGACTGTGTTCCGATGGTGCGTCACGGCAAGGGCGGGGACCTGCCATACGACATGGCCTGGCGCCTGTTTTGGCGCTGTTGGGTTCCCGGGGACGGATCAATGAACTCGATGCCCCAGATCGCGCAGGCGGACGAGCGTCCGGTCATCTCGACCGGATCGCCGCAGCGTTTCTTCAACCGCGAACTGTCGTGGCTGCATTTCAACAAGCGCGTGCTGGAAGAATCCGGCAATCCGCGGCACCCGCTGCTGGAGCGGCTGCGCTTCCTGTCGATTTCCGCGACCAATCTCGACGAATTCTACATGGTGCGCGTGGCGGGTCTGCGCGGTCAGGTGCGCGCCGGCATCGAGACGCCGAGCCAGGACGGACTGACCCCATCCGAGCAGCTCGAACGCATCAGTGCCTTTGTGAAGGAGTTGGCCGCCGAGCAGCAGGAGTCGTGGGCCACGCTCGACCAGGAACTGACCAACGCCGGCATCCACGTGGTCGGCACGCCTGAACTGACAGCACGCGAAGGCGAGTGGCTCGAGGAAACCTTCCTCAACCAGATTTTCCCGGTGCTGACGCCGATCGCCGTCGATCCAGCGCACCCGTTCCCCTTCATTCCAACCGGAGGCTTGACGCTGGGCCTCGAACTGCACCGCAGGCGCGACGAGCGCACCATGCACGCGCTGCTGCCGATACCGGCTCAGCTCGATCGCTTCATGCGGCTTCCCGCCGAGCTGTCCTCCAATGGAGACGCCAGCAAGATTCGTTTCATCAGGCTGGAGACGGTCGTCGGCCACTTCGTCTCCCTGCTGTTCCCCGGCTACGAGGCCCGCAGCCAGGGTCTGTTTCGCGTTGTCCGCGACAGCGAGGTGGAAATCCAGGAAGAGGCCGAGGATCTCACCCGCCTGTTCGAGACCGCGCTCAAGCGCCGCCGCCGCGGGTCGGTCATCAAGCTCGAGATCGAGGCCTCCATGCCCGAGCGGTTGCAGAAGTTCGTGCTGGAGGAACTTGAAGTCGGGGACCGTGAAGTGTCCGTCAGCAAGGGA
>JAYZVT010000442.1:0-13283 GCA_036155355.1 Pseudomonadota bacterium | reverse complement strand
CGCGTTTCCATTCCTTGATCTGTTTCTCACGCGTGATGGCCGATTCCATGGATTCATGCGGCTCGAACCATACGAGCCGATTCACGCTGTATTTTCCGGTGAACCCCTGTGTCCCGCCGTCGCGGTGTTGCCAGACGCGCTTGGGAAGATCGCTCGTGACGCCCGTATAGAGCGTGCCGTTGCGCTTGCTTGCGAGGATATAGACACAAGGCCGCCGCTTCATGCGCGAACCGTACTGGATTCCGGCTTTCGCCGGAATGACGTGAAGTATGCAGGCATTGCCGTCCGTCAGCATGGACCACCGGGAACAAGTCCCGGGACGACACCTGAGCAGGGCGACGTTTTGTGGGGCTTCATCGTTTCAAAGAGCAGCCGTCATCGCGCTCGCGGGCGGGGCGCCCCGAGGCATGTGAGACAAAAGGGCCGCGGGACGCCGAAACGCCACCGATCCGACTCTTGTGACAGGCAGCCTTCCGGCGTCCCGCGCGGCGTCTCTTCGCGCGAGCGTGCACGTCGTCTCCCCGCCACGCGAAACAGGGGGCGGGTTACAGCCTCGGGCGCGGGGGCCCTATTACCCCCGGGTTGCACGCCGCGCGCCCGGGATGCCCGGGGCCGTTATCCCCTCGCACCGCAGGCGCCGCATCCCCTCCACCCGCCGGACGGTCCGGACAGGTCCCTTCGGGCGGGAGGGAACGGGGAGGAGTCTAGGGGCGCGGGGAAGGGCGGGGATAAGTTTTTTGGAGGCCTAGTAATATAAGATCGTCTTGCTTCACAAGTGACCCCAGACAATTAAATGCAAAATGCGGCTCTCGCCTGAAACTGTTGGTTTTAGTTCGATCTTTTCGAGAGGGAATCTATTTCCCGGAAAGATTGATACACCAGGGCCGGTACAGCCGAGTGTCAGGTCCTGCCAAACGAGCACCTCTTGATCAGCCGTTATCAAAAAGGCAAAAATATTATACGGAAGGCTCACGCCATTCGCTCGGAAGTGAAATTCTAATTTGAGCGCTTGGCCATCAAAAGAACCTTCGAGTGTTGCAGGCGTGACAAATGTGCCGTTCGTATTCGTCGATTTGAGATGATGCGAGAATGATGATGTTGCGCCGAAGGTGACACCTTCAAAAATATCAAGTGACGTCTGTTCGGGGAAGCAGCTTTCGTAAGCCATAGGCATTTCCAAGCTATTTCGACGCGAGACATTGCATAAATCTTTTTTTGTTGGATGCCCAGTGAAACGAAGTAGAGTTCAGTGATTTTCAATCTGGTCAATATGAAAGGATAAATTGAATATGGCTACTTCTCATCCTTACATTTCTGGCGCAGGTAACATCGCTTCGATGATAAATCACTTAAGGAGTAGCTTCCCACCCACTGTTACGTCAGACACTGTAAAAAAGTTGGGACTTGCCCCAAACAATGAGAGCTATGTAATCAATGCCCTTCAATTCATTGGGGTAATCGATGAAGAGGGTAAGAAAACCGCCAAGGCCACGAGTGTTTTTTCAAGTCATAAGGACGAAGAGTTTTCTCATGAGTTTGAAGGTTTAGTAAAAGCAGCATAGTCGGAATTATTTGGCTTATATGGAGATGCTGCTTGGAAGCTCAGCAAAGACGACCTGATCACTTTCTTTAGGCGATCAGATAACACAAGTGCAACGATCGGGCATTATATACTTGACGTACCGATATGAGCGAATCATATAAAAACCGTGAGCCTGACGAGATTGTTGTGACGCCCGCCATGTTAAAGGCGGGTGTCGCGGCATATTGGGAATTGTGCCTCGACTTAGAGGACGAAACCTACGAGCGCATCGTTACTGATGTTTACCGCGCGATGGCTCGCGCTCGTATTCCAGTGAGAGGCGAAGGCGGCTTGCGTCAGCAACAAGATTGTCTATCGCGCTGACGGTTTTCTGAAGATGAGCGAGTGATCGCGGTGCAGCTTCAGGCTGGATTTTCTTTGTCCCCTGTGGGCCACCGTTGCCAGCCCAAGCGCCGCGCGTCTGCTGGACCATCCAGCCGTACGGTTCCTTGTGCGTCCAGGCACCGTGGGCAATGAGATTGCGCTCATCGACTACCGCTTTGCAGTTTTCCGAAATTCGGTCAAAAACTGTTTCGTCGTAACGCACCTTTCGGAGCTTCGCGGCCTTCTCTAACAGGGCCAGGCGATTTTTCATGTTAGGTTCAATAATGGCGAGTCGTCCCAATCGATCCCCGAGTGGATCGCTGTTGAACGCAATTGCCCAAATCATCTGCTGAATGTGCAATTCAAAGTGAGACCAACTAACAACGATCCGGCCTATCTCTCGGGCGTACAGCGCCGGGATTTTTGGCGTCCCCTTGGATGTGATGTGCTCATAGGTTTTGCGCGGCATGGCTAACGCCCCCAAAGAAAAGAAGCGCTCTGAATCAGAGATAGCAAAGCGCGCCGATGCTGGCTTGCGAGCGCTCCTGAAGATGCCGCCCAAGCCACACGATCAGATCACGGGCAAGAAGAAGCCTAAACCGAAGAACAAGCGAGACAAAGATGAAGGCTAGTGCGCGCTTGCGTTCGGAGCGGAGGATGCAAGCAGTGCCCGCCCGAGCCCTTCCCGATCAAGGCCAGACATATCAAACAAAATGTGCGCCTCGCCCATCCGAAAATCCAATGCCCATACATCTGGAGATGGATGGAGAACACGGATTGCGTCTGGTTCGATGGGTGGAAGAACGCCTTTGAAAGATTCCGCAGGGCTCTGATTTCCTGACTTGATGCAAGCGTCGCGGAATGCAGTGGCAAGGCCGGTAAATAGCGCGCCAGCTTCGTCGGCTTTGATTTCGGTAACGAGTCGTTTGCCGGTCCGCTTAACAACAGTGACCTTCACGTTCCCGTCTGCGTTTGGTTCTAGAAGCCAGCTATCACTAGGCATTGCGCTTCCTCCATTTCCTGAAGCGCTTCGCCTTCTGCTTAGGCGACTGCGCTCGCGTCAGTCCGCCGATAAGTGAGCCTCTTGCCAGAGATGCCTTCGATGGCCTTTGACGTGCGCTCCATATCGGTGACGTGGCGGAAATTGTAACGGAAGTCGAACTCACCGAGATAGCGCTTAAGGTGCTGCTGGCTGACATGCTGGTAGATGCCGGTGATGCCGCGCTTCAGGATGCTGAAGTAGCCTTCCACCGTATTCGTGTGCCAGAAACCGCCGCCGCGAACATACTGGTCGATTGAGTGATTGACCGAGCCGTGACCGGCAAACTCTTTGCCGACCGATTTGTAGACGCGGCTTTCGTCAGTCATGAGATACGACTTGCGGTCAATCTGCGTGACGAGGATCGGGCGAAGCGTGTTGCGCGATACTGCGGGCAGATGGAAAGAGCGAACCTTGCCCTCGCGCTCGACTAGCGTGATGACGGGTTCCTTGGCAGGGATGGGAGCGCCACGCTTGGCGTTCTTTGCCTTGCCGCCCACGTAGGTCTCGTCAACTTCGACAACCTTGTTCTGACCGCCCATGCCTTCGGGAGCAATCTCGCGCATCGCTTCGCGGACGCGGTGCATCATGAACCACGCCGTCTTGTAGGTGACGCCCAACATGCGGTGCATCTGGTGAGCGCTGACGCCCTTCTTGCTGCTGTTGAGCAGATAGAAGGCCATGACCCATTTACGCAGGGGGATTTTCGAGCGCTCCAGAACGGTGCCCACGGTGACGCTGAAAGGCTTCTCACAGGCGCGGCACTTGTAGACGCCGGGGCGGGTGCTCTTGCCCTTCAGCTTGGTTGCGCTGTCATGCGAGCCGCAGTGAGGGCACACGGGACCATCGGGCCAGATGATGCTTTCGAGATGCTTTCTGGCCTTGTTCTCGTCGGTGAAAATGGGATTTGCGAGATCGATCATCGGACTGCCCTCTAACGTCTTGATAGTTCTTATATAGGGACAGATGACGGTACGTCAAGTATATAATGCCCCAACGATCGGTGGCAGACAGGCTAGCACATTCCAAGTTTTAGCCGCTTTGGCTGGACATGGCGATGTGCCTCAACCGAAACAGAAGTCTGCCGGAAATCCGAAGTCTAAAACTTCCACAAAGGATGCGAAAGCCAAGAGTAAGAAGACATCACCTTTAAAAAACAGCGTCAACTTTGAGGGGGCGAACAGTGAGCGTAGAGATTTCGCTTTGACGGTGAGGATTGAACTAAACCTTCCTGCGGACGGAACCAAAGAAACCTACGACAACATATTTAGGAGTATCAAAGAGAATTTGATGAATGACTAGTTCCTTCGACAAATTCCAATCGATCGTGCGACGTGCAAAGCTGTATACGGCAAAGGAGGTTCCACAGTCTGATGTCGAACTCCATCCTTTTGATGAAAGGAATATTCATCCCGAAATAGCTGAGGTATCGAAGAGATTGTTTGATGACGGTCATTATTCTCAAGCAACCTTCGAAGCGTTCAAATTTCTGGATAAGCAGGTCTCCAAGCTTTCAAAAATTAAGGCCTCTGGGTTTAAGCTTATGATGCAGGCGTTTAACGAAAGCTCTCCATCGATAAAATTGACTTCACTTTCAGATACGAGCCAGATCGATGAACAGAAGGGTTATTCTTTTCTGTTTGCCGGATCAGTGTTGGCGATACGTAATCCCCGCGGTCACGAAGTTGGAAATCTAGACTCGATTGATGTTTGCTTAGATCACTTGGGCTTGGCATCACTCTTAGTGCGTAGATTGGGGAATCGGCATTTTCCGTGAATTCTTGATTCTACTTCCGCTTACTCCGCCGCCTGCTGCTTCGCCTTTTTCCCTGACGAACCCGACGCGGTTTTTGATTTCCCTGTCGCGGCTTCGCCGCTCCTCGCCTCTTGCCCCGACCGCCGTCCGAACAGCTCCTTGAGGAACTGGCCCGTGTAACTCGCTTTGGTGGCGGCGACCTGCTCGGGCGTGCCGGTGGCGACGATGCGCCCGCCGGCGTCGCCGCCCTCGGGGCCGAGGTCGATGATCCAGTCGGCGGTTTTTATCACTTCCAGGTTGTGCTCGATGACCACCACGGTGTTGCCCTGGTCCACCAGCTCGTGCAGCACGTCGAGCAGCTTGGCCACGTCGTGGAAGTGCAGGCCCGTGGTCGGCTCATCCAGGATGTAGAGCGTGCGGCCCGTGGCGCGGCGCGACAGCTCCTTGGACAGCTTCACCCGCTGGGCCTCGCCGCCCGAAAGGGTGGTGGCCTGCTGGCCCACATGGATGTAGCCCAGCCCGACGCGCTTCAGCGTTTCCATCCTGTCGCGCACGGAGGGGACCGCCTTGAAGAAGTCGGCGGCCTCTTCCACGGTCATGTCGAGGATGTCGGCGATGCTCTTGTCGCGGAATTTTATCTCCAGCGTCTCGCGGTTGTAGCGCTTGCCCTTGCACTGGTCGCAGGTGACATAGACGTCGGGCAGGAAGTGCATCTCGATGCGCACCAGCCCGTCGCCCTGGCAGGCCTCGCAGCGCCCGCCCTTGACGTTGAAGGAGAAGCGGCCGGGCTTGTAGCCGCGCGCCTTGGCCTCCGGCAGCTCGGCGAACCAGTCGCGGATGGGCGTGAAGGCGCCGGTATAGGTGGCCGGGTTGGAGCGCGGCGTGCGGCCGATGGGGCTCTGGTCGATGTCGATGACCTTGTCCAGATGCTCCAGCCCGTCGATGGAATCGTGCTCTCCCGGATGCTCGCGGGCGGAGGAGAGCTTGCGCGCCACGGCGCGGTAGAGCGTCTCGATGAGGAAGGTGGACTTGCCGCCGCCCGAGACGCCGGTGACGCAGGTGAAGAGGCCGAGCGGGATTTCCGCGCTCACGTCCTTCAGGTTGTTGGCGCGGGCGCCGACGACCCTGATGGCGCGGCCCTTCTGCGCCTGGCGCCGCGCCGCCGGCATGGGGATCTGCATGAGCCCCGTGAGATATTGGCCGGTGAGGCTCTTGGGGTTCTGCATGATCTGGCGGGGCGTGCCCTGCGCCACGATCTCGCCACCGTGGATGCCGGCGCCGGGGCCGATGTCCACCACGTAGTCGGCCTCGCGAATGGCCTCCTCGTCATGCTCGACCACGATCACGGTGTTGCCGAGGTCGCGCAGGTGTTTCAGCGTCTCCAGCAGCCGGGCGTTGTCGCGCTGGTGCAGGCCGATGGACGGCTCGTCCAGCACGTAGAGCACGCCAGTGAGGCCGGAGCCGATCTGCGACGCCAGCCGGATGCGCTGGCTCTCACCGCCCGACAGCGTGCCCGAGGCGCGCGACAGGGTGAGATAGTCGAGGCCCACGTCGTTGAGGAATTTCAGCCGCTCGCGGATCTCCTTGAGGATGCGGACGGCGATCTCGTTCTGCTTCTTGTTCAGCTTCTTTGGGAGCGCGTCGAACCATTCGCCCGCATGGCGGATGGAGAGGTCGGCCACCTCGCCGATATGCTTGGCGTCGATCTTCACCGCCAGCGCCTGTGGCTTGAGGCGGTAGCCGCCGCAGGCCTCGCAGGAATGGTCCGACTGGAAGCGGGAGAGTTCGTCGCGCACCCAGGCCGAGTCCGTCTCGCGCCAGCGGCGCTCGATATTGGTGATGACGCCCTCGAAGCCTTTGCTGGTCTTGTAGGCGCGGATGCCGTCGTCATAGGTGAAGGTGATCTCGTCTTCCGTGCCAAATAAAATCGCCTCGCGCACCTTCTCCGGCAGGTCCTCCCAGGGCGTGTTCATGGAGACGCGGAAGTGTTTGGCGATCGCCTCCAGGGTCTGGGCGTAATAGGGCGAGGTGTTGCCGGTGCGCGCCCAGGGGTGTATCGCGCCCTTCTTCAGGCTCAGTTTCGTGTCCGGCACCACCAGGTCGGGCTCGAAATAGAGTTCGGTGCCCAGCCCGTCGCATTCGGGGCAGGCGCCGAAGGGGTTGTTGAAGGAGAACAGCCGCGGCTCGATCTCCTCGATGGTGAAGCCGGAGACGGGGCAGGCGAAGCGGGCGGAGAAGATCAGCCGTTCGGCGTTGTCGTTCCTGGACTTGTTGGCGCCTTCGGTCGCCTCGGGCGGCAGCGGCCTGTCGGCGAATTCGGCGATGGCGATGCCGTCGGCCAGCTCCAGCGCGGTCTCGAAGCTGTCGGCCAGGCGCGCGGCGATGTCGGCGCGGACGACGACCCGGTCCACCACCACGTCGATGTCGTGCTTGAACTTCTTGTCGAGCTTGGGCGCGTCGGCGATCTCGTGGAACTTGCCGTCGATCTTTACGCGCTGGAAGCCCTTCTTGAGCAGCTCGGCCAGTTCCTTGCGGTATTCGCCCTTGCGGCCGCGCACGATGGGCGCGAGCAGGTAGAGCCGCGTGCCGTCCTTCAGCTCCAGCACCCGGTCCACCATCTGGGAGACGGTCTGGCTCTCGATGGGTAGGCCCGTCGCGGGCGAATAGGGGATGCCGACGCGGGCGAACAGCAGGCGCATGTAGTCGTAGATTTCCGTCACCGTGCCCACGGTCGAGCGCGGGTTGCGGGAGGTGGTCTTCTGCTCGATGGAGATGGCCGGCGACAGGCCCTCGATGTGATCCACGTCGGGCTTTTGCATCATCTCCAGGAACTGGCGCGCATAGGCCGACAGGCTCTCCACGTAGCGGCGCTGGCCTTCCGCATAGATGGTGTCGAAGGCGAGGGACGACTTGCCCGAGCCCGACAGGCCGGTGATGACCACCAGCTTTTCGCGCGGCAGCTCGAGGTCGATGCCCTTGAGGTTGTGTTCCCGGGCACCCCGGATAGAAATGTTTTTCTGGGTCATGTGGCCACTACGCCTTCAGGCGTGATCTGGCTTAGCCCCTGCGCCGGGGCGAGGCAAGACGCCCCGCGGCCTGTCCACGCAAAGACTTCGTGAGGAGCCGGCGGATGCCCGAGCGGGGCCGGAGAGTTCCTCCGGCAGGCGGCCCGTTCATGCGAGGTTCAGCTTGGCTTTGCCAGCCTGTGACCCGACAATGACCTGTCGTGACCTGGATCAGGCTGGGGAGAGACTGATGATCGGGCAGATGCGGCTTCTGGCGTCCATCATTGTGCTGCTCTGCGCGGCCATGTCGTCCGCTCATGCGGAAAAGCGCGTGGCGCTGGTGATCGGCAACAGCGCCTACAAGCACATCCCGAGCCTGCCCAATCCCGCCAATGACGCGCGGCTGATCGCCGATACGCTGAAGGGCCTCGGCTTCGATTTGACCGGCGGCGGCGCGCGCTTCGATCTGGACAAGGCGTCTCTCGACCGCTCCGTGCAGGAGTTCGGCCGCGCCATACAGGGTGCGGACGTGGCGCTGTTCTATTACGCGGGCCACGGGGTGCAGGTGCGCGGGCACAACTATCTGGTGCCGGTGGCAGCTAACCCGGCGCGCGAGGCCGACGTGGACTTCCAGATGCTGGACGCCAATCTGGTGCTGCGCCAGATGGAAGGCTCGGGCGCGCGGCTGAACGTGGTGGTGCTGGACGCCTGCCGCAATAACCCCTTCGGCGGGCGCGGCCTGCGCTCGGCGGGATCGGGGCTGGCGCAGATGCAGGCGCCGGAAGGCACGCTGATATCTTTCGCCACGCAGCCGGGCGCTGTGGCGCTGGACGGCACGGGCAGCAACAGCCCTTACACCCAGGCGCTGGCTGAAACCATCCGCAAGCCCGGCCTCGACATCTTCCGCACCTTCAACGCGGTCGGCCTCGCCGTGAAGCAGGCGACGGCGGGCCAGCAGCAGCCCTGGGTGTCGTCGTCGCCGATCACGGGCGACTTCTTCTTCGCGGGGCGAGTCGAGGATGCAAAGCCGCAGGCAGATGACGGCAAGCTGGCGGCAATGCAGAAGGAACTTGAAGCGCTCAAACTGCAGCTCGACAAGAAGCCGGAGGCGAAGACGCAACCGAGGGACGACGGCAAACTCGCGGCCTTGCAGGCAGAGGTGGAGCGGCTGAAGAAGCAGCTGGAGACGAAGCCTGAGGCGAAGACGCCCGAGGAGCCGAAGGCCAAGGTCGCGGTGGGCACTTTCGAGCAGCCGAAACTCTCCACGCCCGGGCGCGGCCTGAAGCCCGGCGACGAGTTCCAGGACTGCGATGCCTGCCCGTTGATGGTGGTGGTGCCGGCGGGCAACTTTGTCATGGGTGCGCCCCGGGGCGAGAAAGACGCCGCGGTCGATCAGTTTCCGCAGCGCCGCGTGAGCATCGCCAGGCCCTTCGCGGTCAGCAAATACGAAGTCACATTTTCCGAGTGGGACGCCTGCTACGATGATGGCGGCTGCCTCGGACACCGCGCCGGCGACAAGGGATGGGGCCGCGGCCGGCAGCCGGTCGTGGACGTCAGCTGGCTGGAGGCGCGGAGCCACGCCATCTGGTTGACGCGGCGCACCAACAAGTCCTACCGGCTGCCCACGGAGGCGGAATGGGAATATGCAGCCCGGGCGGGGACGGCGACACCGTTTCATACCGGGCAGCGCATCACGACCGACCAGGCGAATTTCGACGGTCAATACTTGTATAATGGTTCATCCAAGGGAATCTCGCGGGGCAGGCCAGTGACGGTCGGCAGCTTCGCCCCCAACAGTTTTGGCCTGCATGACATGCATGGCAACGTCATGGAGTGGGTGGAGGACTGCTACGCCCCGAATTATTCCGGCGCCCCGGCTGATGGTGACATCAACCGCAATTGCGATTACAGCAAGCGCGTTGCGCGGGGCGGGGGATGGATCAATCATCCTGCCTACATACGCTCGGCATTCCGCTGGCCCGGTAATCCCTCGGACAGATTTGACTCTCTCGGCTTCCGCGTCGTGAGGGCTTTGACGGCAGAGGAGCTTGGAAAATGAGACTCCCTGCGACGACTACCGCTTTTCTGCTCGCACTCGCCGCGCTACTGCTGGCCGTCTCACCCGCCCATGCGGAGAAGCGCGTGGCGCTGGTGATCGGCAATTCGACATACGCGCATGTGGGCAAACTGGCCAACCCGGCGAATGACGCGAGCGCGGTTGCCGAGAGCCTGAAGCGGCTTGGCTTCGAGAGCGTCGAGCAGAAATCCGATCTCGACTACCGCGCCTTCCGCAAGGCGCTCAGCGATTTCTCGCGCATCGCCGACGGGGCCGACGTGGCGCTGATCTACTATGCCGGCCACGGCATCGAGGTGGACAAGCGCAACTACCTGATCCCGGTGGACGCGGAGCTGCGCGACGGTCGCGACGCTGACCTGGAGGCGCTGCCGCTGGACGTGGTCATGGGCACGGTTGAGGGCGCGCGCAAGCTGCGCCTGGTGGTGCTCGACGCCTGCCGGGACAACCCGTTCCGGGCGAAGATGGCTTCGCGCGGCGGCACCCGCAGCATCGGGCGCGGACTGGCGCGGGTGGAAGCGCCCTCCAACACACTGGTCGCCTTCGCGGCGCGGGAAGGCACCACCGCCGACGACGGCAGGGGCAAGCACAGCCCCTACACGACAGCGCTGCTCAAACACATCGAGACGCCGGGACTGGAAATCAACTTCCTGTTCCGCCGGGTGCGCGACGCGGTGCTCGCCGATACCGGCGGGAGGCAGGAGCCTTTCATCTACGGCTCGCTCTCCAGCGAGGCGATCTTCCTCAAGCCCGGCGACGGCTCCGCGCTGCCTACCGTTGCCGCGAAAGAGGACAACGGCAGGCTGGCGGCAATGCAGAAGGAACTGGAGGCGCTCAAGCAGCAGCTCGACAAGAAGCCGGAGGCGAAGACGCAACCGAAGGACGACGGCAAGCTCGCGGCCTTGCAGGCAGAGGTAGAGCGGCTGAAGAAGCAGCTGGAGACGAAGCCGGAGGCGAAAAAGCCCGAGGAGCCGAAAACCAAGGTGGCGGTGGGAACTTTCGAGCAGCAGAAACCCACCACGCCTGCGCGTGGTCTGAAGCCCGGCGATGAATTCCAGGACTGTGATACCTGCCCGAAGATGGTGGTGATCCCGGCGGGCAGTTTCACCATGGGCTCGCACATGTCGGAGCCGCAGCGTGGAGCGGAGGAAGGCCAGCAACGGAGGGTGACCATCGACAGGCCCTTCGCGGCCGGCAAGTTCGAGGTGACCTTTGCCGAATGGGATGCCTGCGCGGCTGATGGTGGGTGTGACGGCCACCGGCCCGGCGATCAAGGCTGGGGCCGGGGCAACAGGCCGGTCGTCGACGTCTCATGGCTAGACGCGAAAACCTATGTGGCGTGGCTGTCGAGGAAGACCGGCAAGGAGCACCGGCTGCTGTCGGAGGCGGAGTGGGAGTACGCAGCGCGCGCAGGTACGACGACGCCATTCTCGACGGGACAGACCATCACGACGGTCCAGGCCAACTTCAATGGCGACTACACCTACAACGGCTCCGGAAAGGGCCAGTACCGCAAGAAGACGACCCCGGTCGGATCCTTCGCTGCCAACGCCTTCGGGCTGCACGACATGCACGGCAATGTGTGGGAATGGGTGGAGGACTGCTGGAACGGCAGCTACGCCGGCGCGTCCACGGACCGCTCGGCCCGCACAGCAGGTGATTGCAGTTTGCGCGTTTTGCGCGGTGGCTCCTGGTCCAACGGGCCATGGGACGTGCGCTCCGCCATCCGCTACAGACGCTACACCGACAACCAGTACACCGTCAGCGGCATCGGCTTCCGCGTCGCCCGCGACCTGACGCCGGAGGAGCTTGGAAAGTAGGCGGTCGCGCCCGCCCGCTAGATAGGGATGCGGATGTCGAACAGCATCACCAGCAGCAGCCAGACGAACACGCCGACGGTGGGGTAGAAGGTGATGCCGAAGCCGAAGGCCCTGAGATAGGGGTTCTTGTGGTAGCCGTACCAGAACAGGATGCGGCCGAGCAGGAACAGGCTGGTGAGGATCGGCACGGAATGGGCTTCCGAAAGCGGCGCGTAGAGCGCGATGCCGCTCAGGCCGACCAGGAACAGCACGAACTGCTCCATGGTGTTGAGGATGAAGCGCGTGTTGATGTCCAGCGCCGAGTTGGGGCGCACGCGCTGCCCCACCCACATGTCGGGGTTCAGCCGCTGGGCGGCGACAATGACGATGGCAAGGATGGCTGGGACAGTGGCGAAGATCGAGCATTTGATCATCAGCGCCAGCCGGTCGCCGATGTCCCAGGCGTCGGGGGTCCAGGGGACGAATCGCTTGGCCAGGATGTAATAGACGACGGAGAACACCCAGTTCCCCACCAGCACCTTCACGAAGGGCCAGGTCTTGCGGGAAAAGCCCAAGGGGCCGCGGCCGAGGATGCTGCTGCGGTGAACCTTCTGTGGAGTCATTCGCCTGCCCGAGCTGTCCCGAAACGTTGGCTGCTCATAAGGGAAGTTGCCACAATTGGCTATGTCTTTCCGCTAGCGCGAGGGGAATACAGGCGGAATCCGGGCATTTGCCGCGGGGGCGTGGCCACAGGGCAACAGTGGAAATGTCTCCCAGCGGGCGGCTATGGGGCTTGTAGCGCGTAAGGCGAACTGCTAATCTGGAACAAACAGGGAACAAAGGTGCTCAAGCCACCCTTCCGCCGCTGATCTGTGGATAGAGGTGGATAGACGGCTGCGGGCGCTGGCCGGTCGCGTGGCCCGCAGGCTAGTGTCGCCCCCATCCGGGGCCAGCCCGGCGGACCGGGACGCGGCGTCCCGCGCGCCAGGCGCAGTGTCTCTCAGGGCCCGTGCGGGGATCGTCCGGGCCGCAGCACAAGGAAAGGACAGGGCCATGTCCGGCTCCGTGAACAAGGTCATTCTCATCGGCAATCTGGGCGCGGACCCGGAGATCCGGCACACCCAGGACGGCCGGCCGGTCGCCAATCTGCGCGTCGCCACCTCCGAGAGCTGGCGGGACAAGAATTCGGGCGAGCGCAAGGAAAAGACCGAGTGGCACCGGGTGGTCATCTTCAACGAGGGCCTGTGCCGGATCGTCGAGCAGTATCTGAAGAAGGGCTCCAAGGTGTATCTGGAGGGCCAGCTGCAGACCCGGAAATGGCAGGACCAGCAGGGCGAGGACCGCTACACCACCGAGGTGGTGCTGCAGGGCTTCAACTCGTCGCTGACCATGTTGGATTCGCGCGGCGGCGGTGCTGGCGAGGGCGCCTCGGACCGCGGCTATTCCAACGGCGGCGGCGGCGACTTCGGCCGCAAGGGGCCGATGGGCGGCGGCAAGGGCGGCAGCTTCGACAAGGAGCTGGACGACGAGATCCCGTTCTAGGGGGCGGCCTCCGGCAGCCCTTCAGGTCTTCGCCGCGCCTTTTTTCGTTTTCGCGACATTCCTGCCCTCGGCGCGCCGTTCCGCGGCCACGGCCATGTCGTGATAGCGTTTCGACTGCACCTCGACGAACAGCCGGCGTATGTCGGGATAGGCCTGCTTGAT
>JAYZVT010000441.1:0-2548 GCA_036155355.1 Pseudomonadota bacterium | reverse complement strand
GGCTCGGCGAGGAAGGCGGTGACGAACTGACCCGCACCGACATGATTGAGTCCTTTTGCCGTCATTTCCTAACCTGGCTGAACCACTGGGACGAGGACGGCTTCAAGCCCGTGCACGACTCCTGGCTCTACCGGGCGGAAGAGCGCGACGCCGACATCATGCTTGAGAGCGGCGGCAAGACGATCACGGCCACCTTCCTCGGTCTCGACGAAGGCGGCAACCTGCTCATCAAGCGTGACGGCAAAACCGAACTGCACGCGCTGCTCGACCACATAGAGAGGCGGTAGGCGGGCAGCCATGAAGTTCCTCAAGACCATCCGCTTCGACAACTCCGACGAGCATGTCTTCGAGACGGGCGCACCGCCCGAGGAATGGGCCGTTTCCGGCGCATTTGCTTTCTCCGCGCTCGCTCCGGATCAGGTCAAGGGCAAGACCAAACAGGCCTTCGCCAATGGTTTCCTGGGTCTGCCCTCGCTCGGCCGCTCCACCTTCGCCACCGTCGGCGAGATGGACAAGACAGAGTTGGATCAGGTGCAGGCCCTTCTGGCCCGCCATTTCGTTGACTGTTATGGCGCGCCCAATGTCGCCGCCGCGCTTCCCGCCGCCCGCGAGGAGACGGATTTCGTGCTCGACCTGTGCAAGGACTCGCTCATCAATACGGTCTTCACCGTCCGTCGCCAGTTCGACGCGGAAGGTGAGATCAAGGAGGAATTCCGCACCATCCAGGCGCCTTCGGACCGGCCCCTGCACACCCGCATCTGGAGTGTCACCGAAGATGAAGCGTGAATTCTGGAAATCCGCCGGGCTGCATCTGGTTGCCCGCAACAAGTCCGGCTGGCTCGACGTAACGGCGGACTTCCTGCGCGCCTACTACACCCGGCCCGAGATCCACCCGATCGAGGAGTCCTGCCCGGCCGAGCACAAGCTGTTCGAGGACTTGATGGGCGATCCCTTCACCGCGGTTGCCCCGGAGCGCCTGGAGACGATCGCCGATGCGGACGCGGCTGCGAACTACCGCGTGGTCCTGCGCTTTCGCGATCTGCTCGCAAAGGCCGGCACACTGGAAGGCGCCTATCTCGCCATGATGCGGGGAGGCAATGTAGACGTGCCGCCGGTGTTCATTGACCAGATGGTGCACATCATTCTCGCCAATCTGCTGCGCAGTTGCGGCGACCCCATGCGCCTGCGCGCCGCCGAAATCTTTTTCCGCGAGCAGAATGTCAGCACCGACGACGGCCGCATCATGCTGGCAGACGACGAAATCGTCGAAATGTTCGGCAAGACCGGGGGTCTCGGCGGCCTCGGCCAGCTGCTTGTCGAGAGCGAGACGCCCCTGCGCCGCGTGGAGATGGACGTTCTCGACGAGGACAACAAGGAAATCTACTGGAGCCGCTCGGATCGCTTCGACACCGTGGTCGACTTCCGGTTTACCCAGCCGGCCCTCGACGCCTTCGCCCGCGCGCTGGAAGCCTGGATCACGCATTTCACCGGCCTGACCACGCGCATTCAGCCGCGGCAGTCGGTGAAGGACGACCAGTGGAGCTGGCATGTCGGCCTGGACCGCGACGCGACCGAGATTCTCAACGCACTCTACAGGGGCGAGCAGGTGCCGCTGGAGACCACCCAGCGCCTGATTGCGCTGTTCCGCATGGACATCGAGGAAAAAGCGGCGGTAAAACCGGACATGCGCGGCAAGCCCATCTATCTGGGCCTCGCCATGACCGCCGACAAGCGCGTGCGCATGAAGCCGCAGAACCTGCTCATCAACCTGCCGCTGGCGGTGAAGGACTGAGGCGCGCCGCGCCCCGCCCGTCAAGTGAGGAAATCATCCACCGACTTGCCGGTCGCGCGCGCCTGTTCTTCGGCCTTGAGATAGTCCTCGGTGGTCCGCACGCGCGGACGCTCGCCCTGCTTGAAGGGATCCTCGCCCCGATTGGTCACGGCGGTGACGCGGCAGTCATTACACATGCGGATGACGTTGGCCTGCTCCTCGTCGCGGAACATCCAGTGCTTGCCCTGCAATTCCCGGATCACCCGTTCGACCGAAGACTTGGTGCCGAAGGGCTTGCCGCAGCTGACGCAATGGAACGGCTCCTGCTCGTTCAGCACCACCGGCGTCATCGCCGAGGCTGTAAAGTTGTAGCGGGCCTCCAGCGTAATGACGCTCTCCGGGCAGGTAGCCTTGCACAGCCCGCATTGTACGCAGGCCGCCTCAGTGAAGCGCACCTGCGGCCGGTCCGGGTTGTCGGCAAGCGCATTGGCCGGGCAGGCCGACACGCAGGCGAGGCACAGGGTGCATCCATCGGTGTTGATATGGATGCGGCCATAGGGCGCGCGCTCGGGCAGCGAGATGATTTCCTGCGGCTTGCGCGCCATGTCGTTGAGCTTGCCGAGGATCGTCCGCGCGATCTCGCGCTTGCCGCCGACCGCGGTGAACGTCGCCGGCTTCAGCACCTTCGCCTTTGCCAGGCCATTCAGCGCCTCCTCGGCGGCATCCGGGTCCTGCTCGATGACGATATGAATGCGCGCATCGTTGCCGTGGCCCATG
>JAYZVT010000440.1:0-6394 GCA_036155355.1 Pseudomonadota bacterium | reverse complement strand
CGTTGAAAATGCAGATCGCAGCCGCGAGGCCCATTGCGATCAACATGTTCTTCGGCGCTTCCTCGGTGCGAATACCTGAATCGTGAGAGAAGAAAGCGAAAAATGGAATCTTGATGCCGGCATGATGGAACACGCCGGCGGAGGCGAAAAGCAAGGCTAGCCAGACAATCGGGTGTCCTTCTTCCAAAGCCGCGACCATCACCATCGATTTCGAGACAAATCCCGAGAAAAGTGGAAAAGCCGAGATGGACGCGGCGCCGACCATGCAAAAGCCGGCTGTGACTGGCATGCTTTTGTAGAGCCCGCCAAGCTCCGAACCATTTATTTTGCCGGTGCGGAACAGGACGGCGCCCATAGTCATGAACAGCAAGCCCTTGAACACGACGTCGTTGAACGCGTGACTGACCGCGCCGTTGATCGCGAGTTCGGTGCCTATCCCGATCCCGCAGACCATGAAGCCCACCTGGTTGATGAGGCTGTAGGCCAGCACCCGGCGCAGATCGTTTTCGATGACCGCGAAAAAGATCGGGAACATCGCCATCGAAGCGCCGATATAAACGAGCAGCTCGGTGCCGGGAAATACGCGCGCCAGCGAGAACACGGCGACTTTCGTCGTGAAGGCGCTGAGAAAGACGGTTCCCGTCGGCGTCGCCTCGGGATACGCGTCCGTCAGCCAGTTGTGCAGGAAGGGGAAGCAGGACTTGATGCCGAATGCGATGAAGATGAGCCAGGAGCCCAGGCTTGCAAGCTCGATCTTTTCGAATGCTATGGATCCAGTCTGGTGGGCATGTATCAGGACCCCGCTGAGCAGGATCACGCCGGACAGCACCTGGATCAGCAGATAGCGCATGCCGGCACCATAGGCGCGATCGGTGCGGCGGGCGAAAATCAGGAAGACAGACGTGATCGCCAGAAGTTCCCAGAATATAAACAGGGTGATCATGTCTCCCGCGAATACGGCACCTAATGCGCTACCAGCGTAGGCGATGGCGCTGACATGCTGGACCGAGTCCTTGACATGCAAAGCGAAGATCACCCCGATCAGCGCCGCGAGATGGAACAGATAGCCGAACAGAAGGCTCAATCGATCCACGCGGACAATAGTGAGGTCGTAGTCGAGCAGTCGCGCGGTCAGATGTGTCCCCTCGCCCATCGCGTAAAGATTGACGGCACCGAGAACCGGTAGCGCGAGCAGTATGGCCGATCGTGCCGTTCCGCGCGTCACCGCAGCGAGCAGCGCGCCCACGAAGAAGATGAGGAAGGGGGCAACACTAGTCATCGTAGTAGCTCTCCCCTCGCATCAGCACCTTGCGCATTTCCTTGGCTATGAGCACAAGAATCACGCAGGCGACAAATCCGTAGACGCAATAGAAGCCGAACATCACCTCCCAGGGATGGTCCACGTGGCGATGTACGAAGAAATCTGCAAGGAGCGACAGTCCGCAGACGACGTAGAGTGCGTGGATCACGCGTTTGACGTTCATGGGGTCGTCGAACAGGTGAGTTTTTTTCCTGGCCATGACGCCCTTCCCTATCGTAGCGGAATGAGTTGCAGAAGCTGGAGAATGACACCGGGATAGAAGAACAGAAGCAAACATCCCAGTGAGGTGAGTCCAATTGCGATCAGGCAAGGCAGCGGCGCTTCCTTGATCTTTGCGGGCCGGCCCGCGGCGGCAGTCCCGCCGAAGAACGCCTTCAGCGGAATTGGCAAAAGATATGCGATGTTAAGCAGCGACGAGATCATCAGCACGGCCACAACAATCACATGTCCTGCATCAAGGGCGCCAAGCGCCAGGTACCATTTGCCCCATACGCCGCCGAATGGCGGCAGACCGATGATGCTCAGTGAACCGATAAGGAATGCGGCAAAGGTGAAAGGCATAGTCCGGCCGAGGCCCGTCAGCTCGCTTACCTCGGTCTTGTGGGCGGCCGTATAGATGGCCCCCGCGCAGAAAAAGAGCGTGATCTTGCCAACGGCGTGCATGGCGATGTGCATGGACCCGCCAATGACTCCCCAACTGGTGGCCAAGGCGGCTCCAAGAACGACATAGGCGAGCTGGCTGACTGTTGAGTAGGCGAGCCTCGCCTTCAGGTTGTCCTTGGTCAGCGCGACTAGGGATCCGATCAGCAGGGAAGCCGAGGCAAGGAAAATCAGCCAGTCATTCTGGCCGGAACCCGCCAGAAGATCGATGCCAAACACATACAAGACGACCTTCATTGCGGTGAACACACCTGCCTTGACGACCGCGACCGCATGCAACAGCGCACTGACGGGCGTCGGAGCGACCATCGCCGCAGGAAGCCAGCGATGGAACGGCATCAATGCCGCCTTGCCAATGCCGAACATGAACAGCGCAAGCAACATGCCGACCATCGCGCCGTCGGCTTTGCCGGACAGTATCCCGCCTGGTGCGAAATCCAACGTCCCGGCGATAACTGCCGTCGCGACAATCGCCGGGAGCAGGAGCACCATCGACGTGCCCAGCAGGATCAGCAGATATACACGTCCGCCATTGATCGCGTTTTCGTCCGCCTTGTGGGTCACCAGCGGATAGGTCGAAAGAGTCAGCACCTCGTAAAACAGGAACAAGGTGAAAAGATTTGCAGCAAATGCAATGCCCATAGTGCTCGCTAGCGCAACAGCGAAACAAACATAGAATTGCGTCTGTCGTGGTTCATTGTTTCCGCGCATGTATCCGATGGAATAGATCGAATTGACGATCCAAAGTGTCGATGCCACGCACGCAAACAACATGCCTAGGGGTTCAACTTCAAAGGCAAGTCGAAGCCCAGGCAACACTTCCAAGACCTCCAGTTCGGGTCGCGCTCCGTCGAGCACCCGCATCGCCATTGCGGCAACCATGAAGAAAAGCGAGGCAGCCGTGAGCAGGGTGACGGTTTCCCGCAGGTTCGGATTCCAGGCGGTCAGCGGAATGAACACTGCACCTATCAGCGGTATAAGCAGAGCCAGTCCGATCAGAGTGTCGCCGTTCATTTCAGCCCCATCAGCAGGATGTCGGCAGCACGCGCGGCGATACCAGCGGTGAGCTGCGTATCGATACCGAAGTAGATCGTGGACGCGACGAGGAGCAACATTGGCCCCATCATGCTCAGCGGCGGCTCCTTCGCCTTGCGCGCAGCCGCCGATGGCTCACGGAACCATGCCGCCTCAACGACACGGCCGATATAGACAACCGATATCAGCGAAGAGATCACAATCAGGAAGGCAAGCCACCACAATCCCAGTTCCAGCGATCCCGCAGCGAGATACCACTTGGATATAAAGCCGACGGTGCCTGGTGCGCCGATAATACTCAGCCCAGCGACCACGAAAGCACACATTGTCAGCGGCATCTGGCGGCCGATACCGGCGAGATCGTCGATCTTTACTGACCCGATACGATAGACAATTGCGCCCATGACAAGGAACAAGCCGCCCTTCATCAGGGCGTGGTTGAACAGATGTACGATGCCGCCGGTCAGTCCCGACTTGTTCGCCAACGCGACGCCAAGGGTGATGTAGCCGATCTGCGCGACCGATGAATAGGCAAGCATGCGCTTTATGTTTTCCTGGAACACCGCGACGATCGAGGCGCCGAACATGGCAGCGAGCGAGAGCAGCAACAGGACCTCCGAAACGGGCAGCTCGTTGAATACGAATCCAACGCCGAAGACCGAGAACAGGAAGCGCAGCAGCAGATAGACGGCGACCTTGGTCGCGGTCGCCGAAAGGAAAGCTGTCGCCGTGGAAGGCGCATAGGCGTAGGCGTTAGGCAGCCACAGATGCAGTGGGAACAGCGCCAGCTTCAGGCTGATGCCAACGGTGAGGAAGGCCAGACCAGCAAGTATTGGACGGGAATTCTCAATGCTGCCGATGCGGCCAGCTATGTCGCTAAGATTGAGCGTGCCGGTCATGGTGTAGAGGAAACCAACGCCGACGACGTAAAAGGTCGCGCCTATGGTTCCGATTATCAGGTACTGGTAGGCGGCGAGCAGCGCCCGCCGGTCTTTGCCCAAGGCGATGAGTGTGTAAGTCGAAAGCGAGGACACCTCCAAAAACACGAATGCATTGAAAGCGTCGTTGGTGATGGTGATGCCGAGCAGGCCACACAGACACAGCAGATACATGGTGTAGAACCACGGTACCCGCTCCGGCGCGATCTCCGCCGCGACGCTCAATCGCGCGTAAGGCATGATGACGGCGCCGATGATCGAGACGAGGAACAGTACGAAGGCGTTGACGACGTCAACGCGGTACTCAATGCCGAAAGGCGGCTCCCAGCCACCCATTTCGTATGAGATCGGCCCGCTGCTCAACACCTGTTGCAGCAGAAGGCCAGCCACAACTGGCATGATGAGACTGATTGCAAGTGCGAGAGCCCAGGCCAGGTTTCCACGGCGAAGGAAAGCGCAGATCACCGCGCCAAGCAGGGGAATGACGACTTGAAGGGCGGGAAGATGCTCCCTCATGGACGATCATCCTCGTCACTGGCGAAGATTTCGTCTTCTTCGATCGTGCCGAAACTTTCATGGATGCGCACCACCAGCGCCAGTCCGAGTGCAAGCGTCGCCACGCCGACGACAATCGCGGTGAGGATGAGAACATGGGGCAGAGGATTGGAGTAGACGGTCAGACCCGGCGCGAGGATGGGCGGTGTGCCTCCGAGAATCTTGCCCGGCGAAATGTAGAGCAGGTAAACCGAAGTCTGGAACAGACCCAGGCCGACGAGCTTCTTCACCATGTTGCCGCGAGCAACGACTATGAACAGACCGGAGACCATCAGAAAAACGGTGATCCAGTGGTTGTAGTGGGAGATCACATTTTCCAGGACGGACATCAGCGCCCCCTGCCTACGAAAGCGTAGAAGATCGATGTCATCGTCCCGGCAACGGTAACGAGGACACCGATCTCGACCATGATGATCCCGTATTCCTGTCCGTGCGCGGGATCGCGGGCGAGGACCGAGTAGTTGATATACTCGCCGCCCAGCATCAACGAAACGACGCCGACGCCGGCATAGATGGCGACGCCCGCCGGCACCATGAGTTCAACGACACGCTGCGGTACAATTCGCTGCGCCGCTTCCAGTCCGAAGACGATGGCGTAGAGGATCATCATCGCACCCGCCATAACGCCAGCCTGGAAGCCGCCGCCAGGTCCGAAATCGCCGTGGAACTGAACGTAGAGAGCGAATACCAGGATGAAGGGTATGAAGAGCTTCGTGGCAACGCGGAAGATGACGTCGAGCCTCATCGCCTGACCCTCCGCCTTTTCCGCCCGGGGCGCATTTCGCGCTTGCCGCCAAGCAAAAGCAGCACGGCAATGCCGGCGGTAAAGATCACCGTGGTCTCGCCGAGGGTGTCATAACCGCGGTAGCTGGCCAGGACCGAGGTCACGACATTAGGGACAAGCGTCTCCTCGATGGACTTCTCCAGATAGCGCGGAGCGACGTGCTGATTCATTGGCGTATCCGCGGAACCGAAGGGCGGCAGACCGACGGTTCCGTAAATCAGGATCGCGCCGACCGCCGCAGCAATTAGCAGCGGCAGCATCGGCTGGTGCATCGGTACAGATTCCCGGGACTTTGTCAGATACAGCGTGCCCAGCATCAGCACGGTCGATATTCCCGCACCGACAGATGCCTCGGTCATGGCCACATCAACTGCGTCGAGCACGATCAGCACACTGGCCATGAGAAAGCTGTAGATACCGCCGAGGATGACGACGCCGAACAGGTTGCGCATGCGCGCGATGCCAATCGTGACGATTGCCATGAGCGTCAAGAGCACCATGTTGATGAAGGCTTCCACTAGCGGACCCTCCCCTTTCTCGCAGCGGATCTGCGCCGTGCCGGAGACGTGCGCGCTGTACGCCGGGATGCCGCGCGGCGCTTTGAACTCCGCGCTGGCATCGTCGGCTTGGTACGTCTGGTGGATGCCTTGCGCGCCCGAGCGCGGCTCGACGCAACCGGTGTCAGCATCGGCTTGACGTTGGCGTGGAGTGCAGCCTGGGCCAGGGCGTGCGTGGCCACGGGGCTGGTGAACAGGATGACACCGAGAATGATTGCCAGCTTTACCGAAACCAGGCTGAATCCCGCAGCAATCATCATGCCGGCGACCATCAGTCCAGCGCCAACTGTGTCGGAAATGCCCGCCGCGTGCATACGCGTGAAAACATCGGGCATGCGATAAATGCCAATAGCGCCAACCAGATAGAAGAATGCGCCCACACCGATGAGTAAGGCGCTCGCCGTCTGCGCAACTGAATCCATCATGGTTTGGCCGACTTTCCTTCGCCGGGAAGGCTGAGGTCGCCGTAGCGAAAGAATTTCAGCACCGCCAGCGTACCTATGATGTTCAGCAGCGCGTAAAGAATGCCGATGTCGAGGAATTC
>JAYZVT010000439.1:0-3716 GCA_036155355.1 Pseudomonadota bacterium | reverse complement strand
GCGACCACGGGCGCGATGTCCGCGGTCTCCTTGCCCTCCTCGATGAGCGGCTTCAGGCGGAGGTCGAGGAAGCGCTTGCGCTCGGCCTCGTCCAGGCGCTTGAAGCCGGAGAACGGAGAGACGCGCTCCAGCTTCGGCTTGAGCGGTTCGGTAGAGAAAAGAAGCCGGTGCTGGACGAGATTGCCGGCCAGCCCCGACAGCACCATCAGCACCAGCGGCAGCCCAATGGCGGCGGCGAGCGAACCGCCCAGTACCCAGAAGAGGAAGCGCAGGCCCTCCGAGTCGGCCGGCAAGTCATGAGCCTGGTCGAGGAAGGTGCGCAGTATCGCGCCGATGGATGAAGCTGCCTGCTTGCCAAAGATCAGTATGGCGAGCGTGGCGCCGAGCATCAGGAACCAGGAATTCACCTCCTGGCTTTTTGCCACGTCGCCCTTTTCATGGGCGTCGTCGAGTTTTCGTTGGGACGGTTCTTCTGTTTTTTCGTGTTCTTCGGGATTTTCAGCCATGCGACACCCGCCCTAGCCGGCCAGATAGGGCGACATGGCGTCGCTGAAGTAGCGCATGTACCAGGTGACGATGGTCCCGAGCAGCAGCGCGAACAGCAGGAAACCGAGCAGGATGTTGGCAGGCATGGCCAGGAAGAACACCTGCACCTGCGGGATCAGCCGCGTCAGCACGCCGACGCCGAGATAGAACACCAGGCCGAAGACAACGAATGGGGCCGATATCTGCAGGGCGACACGGAAGGCGTCGGCGATGGTACGCAGCGACACCTGCGCGAAGTCGCCGGGAAGGAATGCCCCGCCGGGTTGGAACAGGATGTAGCTGTCATGCACCGCGCGCAGCATCAGGTGGTGCAGATCCGTGGCGAAGATCAGCGTCACCGCAAGCATGGACAGGAAAGTGCCAAACAGCGTGTTCTGAACGCCGAGCGCCGGGTCGACGCTCTGCGCGAAGGCTAGACCGGTCTGGAAGGCGATGACAGTGGCGGCGAATTGCAGCCCCGAAACGATCAGGCGCACGGCGAACCCGATGGCCAGGCCGACGATCACCTCGCGCAGCACCGCGCCGATCATCGCCGATAGCGTGCCGGGAACATCCGGCAGCGCCTTCGACACCAGTGGGTAGAGCACGAGACTGAGCGCCAGCGCCAGCACCAGCCGGATGCGCGCCGGCACCACGGCGTCTCCGATGCCGGGCAGGCTCATGGTCAGAGCCCCGCAGCGCGCGAAAATGAGGAAATAGGCGAAGACGGTCTGGGGCAGGAAGTCGAGGGATATGGTCATGGCGGCACGCCGCTGGCGTCAGCCCCCGGTCGCGATATGCGATGCCACCCGCGTCATGTAGCCGCCCATGGCCGCACCCATGAAAGGCAGGGCGACAAGCATGGTCAGGAAAATGGCGACGATCTTCGGGATGAACACCAGCGTCATTTCCTGGATCTGGGTCAGCGCCTGCATCAGCGCGATGGCCACGCCCACCACCAACCCGACGAGCATCATCGGCCCGGACACCTTCAGCAGCGTCCAGATGCCGTCCCTTGCCACGTCGAGGATTTCCGCTCCGGTCATTTTCCGCCCTTCCAGTTGTATATTAGTTATTATGACTAGTACGTTGTTAAATAGGCATATTCAGAATGTCCTGATAGGACGAAATCACCCGGTCGCGCACCGTCACCAATGCCTCGAGCGCCACTTCGGTCTCCGCCACCGCCGTTACCACGTCGAGCACGTCGCCCTTGCCCACCGCCAGCTCCGCCGACTTCATTTCCGCCGCCTTGCCGGCTTCCGTCACGCTCTCCATCGCCGACTGCACCAGGCTGGCGAAGGCGGACGGGTCGGCCGCCTTGGCCGCGCCCGCGCCTGGAGATTCCAGACCCGCGAGGCGGGCGGCGTTCGCATAAGCGTTATTGGCGATCATCGCGGTCATGCTCATCGGCCAAGCTCCCCCTCAGAAGGTCCTCAAACGCGCAGTATCTCGAGCGTCCGCGCCAGCATGCGCCGGGTCGCGGAAATCACATTCAGGTTTGCTTCGTAGCTGCGCTGCGCCTCGCGCAGGTCCATGCTCTCGATCAGGGAGCTTACATTCGGCGTCTTCACATATCCCTTGTCGTCCGCGGCCGGATGTCCCGGTTCGTAGCGGATGCCGAAGTCCGAAGTGTCCGGCTTGATCTTGTCCAGCCGCACCACATCCTGCCCGACCTCGCGGTCATAGACCTGCTGGAAGGTCGGTATCTTGCGCCGATAGGGATCCTCGCCCTTGCGCGTCGCCGTGGATTCCGCGTTGGCCAGGTTTTCCGCGATGATGCGCATGCGGCCGCTTTGCGCTTTGAGGCCCGCCGCCGCGATCTTCATTGAAGCCATGAAGTCCATGCCGAAGTCCTTTCATCCGGTATCCTGCCCTGCGCCGACGGCGTCAGGCGGTTCGTCCGAGCGCCGTGCGCAGCAGTCCGAGCGATCGGGAATAGAGCGTTGAAGCCAGCTGGTAATCGAACTGGTTGGCCGACACCTTCATCATCTGCTCTTCCAGCACCACCGCGTTGCCGGCCGGGGTGATCTCCCATCCGCCGGAATTCTTCAGCTTGAAGTCAGATTGCGGGCCGATCGCGGCGGCGAAATGCGACTGGTGCGTGCGGCTTGCGGCGACTGATCGCACCGAATCCGCCGGAGACGTCTTGTCTACGCGGAAGGCCTGCAACTCATTGGCGCTGTAACCGGGCGTATCGGCGTTGGCCACGGTGTCGGCAAGCACCTGCTGGCGGGCCTGGTGCCAGCTCATCTTGGCTTTCATCAGGGAAAGCAGCTTCATGTCGCCCAGGGCCATGCCGGATCTCCTCGAAAGGCCCGGCTTATGGTTACCGCCGGCCGTTTCTGCTCGGCAAACTTTGCCGCCGGCAGGGTTAAAAACAGGTTAAAGGTGCGCTATATGAAGGGATGCTACGCCACCGATCCTCAAAATCGGCGGCCCAAGAGGGAAAAATTAACCAGTTGTTAGGGTCCGCTGCGGCAATTTTTGCCTACCGACGTTAACCATACGCCGTGCAGGCAAGGACCGGCTGCGGCGGACAAAGTGAGTGCCGATGCCGAGCGATCTCAACAGCCTGATCACCTACGCCGCAGCCTTCATATTTGTCATCGCCCTGATCGCCATTGGCGCCTGGGTACTGAAGGGGCTGCTGTCGAAGGGCAGTAGCACCGCGGGGAACTTCCTGCGCGGACGCGACCGCAGGCTGGGTGTGGTCGAGGGCGCATCAGTGGACGGCCGACGCCGCCTCATCCTCATCAGACGCGACAATGTCGAGCATCTGATCATGACGGGCGGTCCGGTCGATATGCTGATTGAAACCGGCATCGAACGTCCGCAGGCACCTGTCCGGTCACCTTCCTATGAGCGTACTGACGAGCCCGTCACCTACGCTCACGGCGACAGCACCCGGACCAGCGATGTCAACGAAACCAGTTAGCCGCGCCACCAGCATCTTTCGCCAACTACTGGTCTTCCTGTTTGTCCTGCTGACGGTTGCAGCAGGCGCCGCCGGTTCCGCGCTGGCGCAGAGCCTGACCATCGGCATCGGCGGCAGCGAGGGTGGCGGCGTGACAGAGCGCGCCGTGCAGATCATCGCCCTGGTAACGGTGCTGAGCCTGGCGCCCTCGATCCTGGTCATGGTGACGTCATTCACCCGCATTGTCGTCGTGCTCTCGCTGCTGCGCACCGCC
>JAYZVT010000438.1:0-4851 GCA_036155355.1 Pseudomonadota bacterium | reverse complement strand
GCGTCCTCCGTGCGGTGCCGCGGTGACGTTACCCAGAACAGCTGTTCGCGCCGGATCACCTCGCCGCGCGAGTCCGCGTCCATGTGGGTGACAATGGCGAGATCGAGGTTACCCTGCTGGATTTCCTGGAACAGGGATGTGCTGCCCTGGCAACTGATCTCCACCTCCACCAGCGGATGCGTGCGGGCAAAGCGGGCAAAGATCTGCGGCAGAAATCTTTCGGCGTAGTCGTCCGGTGTGCCTATGCGCACGAATCCGGAAAGCTCCGGCTCGGTCAGGATACTGAGCGCCTCGTTGTTCAGTGAAATGATGCGCCGGGCGTACTCCAGCAGATGTTCGCCTTCCGGCGTCAGTCGGTTGGTTCGCCCGGCCTTGTTAAAAAGTCGCCGGCCCACCGATTCCTCGAGACGGCGCATTTGCATGGAGACGGCGGCCTGGGTCTTGTTCACTTCATCGGCCGCGCGGGTAAAGCTGCCGCTTTCGGCAATGGCAACCAAGGTGCGGAGGTGATCGGTATCCAGCGTGGGCAATGCCATGGGTGGCCTCGATACAATAAGGATCATTAATGCATAGCATAAAAAACATTCGTTTGAATTATATTTCAAGGACGCAGATAGTCCGCCCCAAGCAAGGCTATCGAGGAGATTCGGACCATGACGGCAATTCAGGCAAGCGGTGCCAGGCTGCACCGCGACAGGGAGGCAGGCCGCGGCCTGGGCTCCTGGTTCTCCGCCCTTTTCAGGCAAATCGGCCGCTTCAGCGAGCTGTATATGAGCAAGCGCTCCCTTCTGCTCCTGTCCCGCGCCGACGACCGTATGCTCAAGGACATCGGCGTTACCCGCGGCGATATCGACTGGGCCCTCAGCCAGCCCTGGCATGTGGATGGCACGGTGGCACTGGCGGCGCGCATCGAGCGCCGCCGGTCGGCCAGGCGGACGGCCCGCCGCATCGCCGGCCGCTGATCTGCCGGGGGCCTTTGGGCCCCCGGTTTTGCTTCCCCTCCGCTTCCATGCCTATGATGGTCCTGTCCCGCCCTGCCGGGCTGGACAAGTGTCAATAGAGTGGAGGAAACCATGGCCGTTCTGAAAGTGATCGAGTTGCTGGCCGATTCAGAGAAAAGTTGGAAGGACGCCACGGAAAAGGCCGTCGAACAGGCGGCGAAGACGCTGAAGAACATCCGCTCGGTCTATGTTCACGACCAGAGCGCCACGGTCGAAAACGGCAAGATCAAGAAATTCCGCGTCAATTGCCGGATCACCTTCGAAGTCGAGGACTAGGCCACGCCAGCGAGGGCGAGCGCCCGGCTATTTGACCTTCGCCAATCCCTCGCCCAGTCCCGCGAGAGAGACCGGTATGGCGATGCCGAGTTCGGGGGTATGGAAGATGGTGAACCATGCTTCCTTACCCGTCTTCAGCTTGTCCACTATCTCGGTCTGCAATAGGGTTTCGGCGATGCACCCGCGGCCGCCCACGACAGAGCACTTCAGGTAGGGGATTTTTCCAAAGTCCTTGCCGTCCACAGCCATCCGCAGTCCGTAGGGAAGGAGGACGCCGACAGGAGCGACGACCCGCATCAGCAGGCCCTTATTCTCTGGTGCCTGGAGAAACACGATGTTGAGCGCCACATTGGGCCGTTCCGCGTCAGTCACGTCCTGGACCAGCAGGCAGATTTCGTTGGATGCGCCCGGAGGCGTCGCACAGCGCAGTTCCCATGAGCCGAATTTCTGCTTCACGGCCCCTTCCTGCGCGAGAACCGGGCCGCGCGGGACGAGCAACGCCGCAAGCAGCATCAGCGCGATCCGCGCGCCGCTTCCGAGCCGTCTGTGGATGGCCTCCAACATTGTCGTGTCTCGCGGTTTCGGCCGCCCCTTCGCCAGATGATTCGCGACAGGCTAGTGGGCCGATGCCGGGCCGTACAGCGCCCATGGCCAATGATCTGATAAATTTGGCCAAAATCTGGAAGCGGTTGCGATGAATTCGGCCGCGTGTGGAACGGCTGCAACGCGAAGAAATGCCGCAGAGCCAAAGCCGGCTATCCATGTTGCATAAGGCGAAACCATTGTGTTTGTCTGCGCCACGGTTTAGTCGTTTTCTGCAATTGGGGCGATTCAGTTCACGGTTCGGCGCGCGGGATGCGCGGCGTTGCAGGGAGTGGTCACTCCGGCGCGGACATTGATTGCAAATCGGGCTGTAGTCGGCCTCGCGGGGCACTGCCCGGAGAGACGGCCACGGGGACATTTCTGAAGGAGCGGGACGCATGCGAAAGGGTCTTCCTGGAGTCGGGGCCATGGGACTGGCCGGCCTGCTGGCGGCGCTTTCGCCGCGCATGGCCATGGCCGCGAGTGGTCCGCAGCCCTGGCAACTCAATTTCCAGGAATCGGTGACGCCGATTGGCAACCAGATTCACGGCTTCCACGATTTTCTCCTCGTCATCATCACGGTCATCACGCTGTTCGTCCTCGGGCTGCTGATATACGTGATGGTCAAATTCAATGAGAAGGCAAATCCGGTCCCCTCCCAGGTTACGCATCACACCTGGCTTGAGGTGGCCTGGACGGTCATTCCGGTGGTGATACTCATTGTCATCGCCATCCCCTCCTTCCGGCTGCTCTTCGCCCAGTATGATTTCCCCAAGGCTGATCTCACCATCAAGGCGATCGGCAACCAGTGGTACTGGAGCTACGAATATCCCGACCAGGACAACATGAGCTTCGACTCGGTCATGCTCGAGGAGAAGGAACTGAAACCTGGTCAGCCGCGGCTGCTCTCTGTTGACAACGAGGTCGTCGTTCCCGTGAACAAGAACGTTCACGTACTGGTGACGGCCAGCGATGTGCTGCATAACTGGACCGTCCCCGCATTTGGCGTGAAAATTGACGCCGTGCCGGGGCGTCTGCTCAAGACTTGGTTCCGCGCTGAAAAGACCGGCGTCTATTACGGCCAGTGTTCCGAACTGTGCGGATCCAAGCACGCGTTCATGCCGATAACCGTGCGCGTGGTCAGCGACGCCGAATTCACCGCCTGGGTGGCAGGACGCAAGAAGGCGGATCTGGCGCCCGCCGCCGGCGGCGAGAAGAAGATCGCGACGCGGCAGTAGGCGCCCTTGCGCCGGTTGCGGCTCCGTTCCCGTGGGGCCGCGGACAGAACAACAAGCTGAGGTAGGCAAAATGGCATACGGAGCGAAGGCAGGGGCCCACCACGACGATCACACCCCGACCGGGTGGAAGCGGTGGGTCTATTCGACCAATCACAAGGACATCGGCACGATGTACCTGATCTTCGCGATCATCGCCGGCCTCATCGGCGGGACACTCTCGGTCGGAATGCGTCTTGAGCTCCAGGAGCCGGGCATGCAGATCTTCTCCGATCCGCACATGTTCAACGTGTTCACCACGTCGCACGGCCTCATCATGGTGTTCTTCATGGTCATGCCGGCCATGATCGGCGGCTTTGGCAACTGGATGGTGCCGCTGATGATCGGCGCGCCGGACATGGCCTTTCCGCGCATGAACAACATCTCCTTCTGGCTTCTGCCGGCGGCCTTCACGCTGTTGCTGATGTCGCTCTTCGTCGAAGGCGATTCCGGTGGGCTGGGCGTCGGCGCCGGGTGGACCGTGTATGCGCCGCTCACGACCTATGGCACGCCCGGTCCCGCCATGGATTTCGCCATCCTGTCGCTGCATCTGGCTGGTGCGTCTTCTATCCTCGGCGCGATCAACTTCATCACCACCATCTTCAACATGCGCGCGCCGGGGATGACCCTGCACAAGATGCCGCTGTTCGTTTGGTCGATCCTTGTCACCGCCTTCCTGCTGCTGCTGTCGCTGCCGGTTCTGGCGGGCGCCATCACCATGCTCCTGACCGACCGCAATTTTGGCACCGCCTTCTTCAACCCGGCGGGTGGCGGCGATCCGCTGCTTTATCAGCATCTGTTCTGGTTCTTCGGCCACCCTGAAGTCTACATTCTCATCCTTCCTGGCTTCGGCATGGTCAGCCAGATCGTGTCCACCTTCTCCAAGAAGCCTGTGTTCGGCTATCTCGGCATGGCCTACGCCATGGTTGCGATTGGCTTCGTCGGCTTCATCGTCTGGGCGCACCACATGTACGCGGCCGGCATCTCGGTGAACACGCAGGCTTATTTCGTCGCCGCGACCATGGTCATTGCCGTACCCACGGGCGTGAAGATTTTCTCATGGGTTGCCACCATGTGGGGCGGTTCGATCCAGCTGCGCACGCCCATGCTGTGGGCAATCGGGTTCATCTTCCTGTTCACGCTCGGCGGCGTCACCGGCGTGGTGCTCGCAAACGCCGGCGTGGATCGCGCGTTGCACGACACGTACTACGTGGTCGCGCATTTCCATTATGTGCTGTCGCTTGGCGCTGTGTTCGCCATCTTTGGCGGCTGGTACTACTGGTTCCCGAAAATGACCGGCTACATGTATTCAAGCAAGCTGGCCCGGTTGCATTTCTGGCTGACGTTCATAGGCGTCAACGTGGTTTTCTTTCCACAGCATTTCCTCGGCCTGGCCGGTATGCCGCGCCGCTACGTTGACTACCCCGATGCCTTCGCCGGCTGGAACATGGTTTCTTCCTACGGCTCCTATGTCTCGGCCGCGGGAACCATCGTCTTCGTCATTGGCGTCATCGAGGCGTTCATGGCCAAGCGCGAGGTGGGCAACAATCCCTGGGGCGCGGGTGCGACAACGCTCGAATGGACGCTGTCCTCGCCGCCGCCGTTCCACTCCTACGAGAAGCTGCCGAAGATCAGGTAAGAGTGCGGCCGGCGATACTCCCGCCGGCCTCCGACTATCTGGACCGGAGCGCCCGGTTCCGCAACACAGGAAACTGAAC
>JAYZVT010000437.1:0-5998 GCA_036155355.1 Pseudomonadota bacterium | reverse complement strand
CGATCACGGCCGCGCTGCTGCCGCCGCGAAGGCGCGCTCCACCTTTCACCGCTGCCTCGGGCATGCTTCTCCATTCTCCATGCAGGTTGATCGGAATATGCGATTCACTCTAGCAAATTGAGGGGCTTGGCCGAAAGACATCGCGGGCATAGGCTGGACACCAAGGCGGGGCACGTTACAGGGGCTGCACGGTCGCCTCCCGGCACCGCGCACCAGGCAAGGATGCTCAAGTCGAGCGACGACAAGACCATTGCGGATGCCGACAGCGGGTCCGCCGAAGATGTGCCTCCCCAACGCCTCGGCTGGCTGTTCGGTCTGATCGCGCTCGTCCGGCGCGTGCTGCTGGAAAAGACCCTCCCCAACATCCGCGCCTTCATTGCCGAGCGGCAATTGCTGGTCTGGGTCATTGCGCTGGCCATCGGGATCGGCGCCTCCTATTTCGCCATCATCTTCCGCCTGCTGATCGGCCTGGCCCAGTTGCCCTGGCTGGGCGACGCCAGCGAGCATGTCTATGCGGCGGCGGCCAAGCTGCCCTGGTGGATGATCCTGGCGGGACCGGCCGTCGGCGGTTTGATCGTCGGGCTGCTGCTGCAACATGTCATGCCCGGCAGGCGCGCGCCCGCTGTTGCCGACGTCATCGAGGCTCGCGCCTTGCTTGGCTGCCGCATACCCGCGCGCACCGGCCTCGTGGGCGCTTTGATCTCGGCGCTCTCGCTCGGATTCGGCGCCAGTTCCGGACGCGAGGGGCCGGTGGTGCATCTGGGCGCGGCGCTGGCCTCCACCCTCGAAGACGCGTTCAAGCTGCCACATGCGGCTCGGCGCACCCTGCTCGCCTGCGGCGTTGCCGCTGCCGTTTCCGCTTCGTTCAACGCGCCCATCGCCGGCGTGCTCTTCGCCCACGAAGTGATCCTCGCCCACTATGCCCTGCGCGCCTTCGTCCCCATTGTCATATCGAGCGTGGCGGCCACCGTGATCGCCCGCATCCATCTGGGCGACTTTCCGGCCTTCTTCATTCCCAACTACCAGATCACCTCCTACTGGGAGTTCCCCGCTTTCGCCCTGCTCGGCCTTACCTGCGCCGCCGTCGCCATCCTGTTCCAGTTCGCACTCATCGGCACTGATCGCGTAGCCCGCCAGATCGAGATACCGCTCTGGTTCCGTCCGGTTCTCGGAGGCCTGATGGTGGGAACGATCGCCCTCGCCTTTCCGCAGGTGCTGGGCGTCGGCTACGACGCCACCGACGCCGCGCTGAAGCAGCAATTCCCGCTCTGGCTGCTGCTGGCGCTGCTGGTGACCAAGACAGCGGCGACCGCCATCACGCTCGCCAGCCGCTTCGGCGGCGGCATCTTTTCGCCCTCGCTCTATCTGGGCGCCATGACCGGAGCCGCCTTCGGCATCATCGCCGCCAGCGCTTTCCCGCAGGTGGCGTCGAGCGAAGGTCTTTACGCCATCCTCGGCATGGGTGCCGTCGCCGGCGCGGTTCTGGGCGCACCCATCTCCACCGTGCTGATCGTCTTCGAACTGACCGGCGGCTACCAGATGACCATTGCCCTGCTGCTCTGTGTCTCCATCTCCACCGCCCTCACCCAGGCCGTTCACGGCCTCAGCTACTTTCACTGGCAGCTTTCAACCCGCGGCCTCTTCCTTCAGGACGGCCCCCACAAGTCAATCGTGCGCAGCCTCAAGGTGCGCGACTTCATGGTCCTTCCACAGGAGGGGGAGGACTTGCCCGAACTCACCGAAGACACGCCCCTGCTGACGCCCGACGACACCGTCGAGGCGGCATTGCGGGCTTTCGATAAGGCCGGCGCCAGCCGCCTGCCGGTCGTGGACGCCAACGATACCTCCCGCGTCATTGCCTCGGCGGCGCATCTGGCCGCACTCAACGCATTCAACGCCGCGCTCATCGAGGCGCATGAGGAAGAGCACCGCTAGCACGCAGGCTGGTATCAACTCCTGCCGGGCCCCTACCCGCCCCAAAGGCGGCATGAACACAAAAGGAACATCCGCCCTTTTCCTGCCGCCGCCGGTGCTATAGTTCCTGCGTCGATGCAGAAGATTCGCCCCCAGACCCTGGATGCCGTGCCGGAAGACGACGCGCTGCCCCTGTCGGCCCGCGCCGCCGCGCGACCCGCATATCTCGATGGCCTGAACCCCGAGCAGCGCGAAGCGGCAACCGCCCTCGAAGGCCCCCTCCTCGTGCTGGCCGGCGCCGGCACGGGAAAGACGCGGGTGCTGACCACCCGCATTGCCCATATCCTCGCTTCCCGCCGCGCCCGGCCGGGCCAGATCCTTGCCGTGACCTTCACCAACAAGGCCGCACGGGAGATGAAGCTGCGTATCGGCCAGCTCGTTGGCGGTGTGGTCGAGGGCATGCCCTGGCTCGGCACCTTCCACGCCATTTCCGCCCGCATCCTGCGCCGCCACGCCGAGCTGGTCGGCCTGAAGCCCGGCTTCACCATCCTCGACACCGACGACCAGATCCGTCTTATCAAGCAGCTGCTCGAAGCCGAAGGCATCGACGAGAAGCGCTGGCCCGCACGCCAGTTCGCCGCCTATCTCGACAACTGGAAGAACCGCGGACTGACCCCGGACAAGGTCAGCGGCGGCGAAGCCTTTATCTATGCCAATGGCCGCGGCGCGGAACTGTACAAGGCCTACCAGGCACGCCTGAAGGAATTGAACGCCGTCGACTTCGGCGACCTGCTGCTCGAAGGCCTGCGACTGTTCCGAGAGAATTCCGACGTGCTTGCTGAATATCACGAGCGGTTCAGATACATGCTCGTGGACGAGTACCAGGACACCAACGTCGCGCAATATCTCTGGCTGCGCCTGCTCGCGCAGGGTGGTGGCAATGTCTGCTGCGTCGGCGACGACGACCAGTCCATCTATGGCTGGCGCGGCGCCGAGGTGGGAAACATCCTGCGTTTCGAGCGCGACTTCCCCGGCGCGCGCGTGATCCGGCTGGAGCAGAACTACCGCTCCACGGGACATATCCTCGCCGCCGCCTCCGGCCTCATTGCTCACAATGCCGACCGGCTGGGCAAGACCCTGCATACCGATGTGGGCGATGGCGAGAAAGTGCTCCTGCAGGGCTGCTGGGACGACGACGAGGAAGCGCGCCTCATCGGCGAAGACATCGAACAACTCCAGCGCAAGGGCCACAACCTCAACGACATTGCCATTCTCGTGCGCGCCTCCTTCCAGATGCGCGCGCTGGAAGATCGCTTTATCACCCTTGGCCTTAATTACCGCGTCATCGGCGGCCCGCGATTTTACGAGCGGCAGGAGGTCAAGGACGCCATCGCCTATCTCGAAGTGACGGCCAATCCGTCAAACGACCTCAAATTCGAGCGCGTCGTCAACACGCCCCGGCGTGGCCTCGGCGAGGCCACGCTCAAGGAGCTGCATTCGCTTGCCCGGGCCCGCTCCATCCCGCTCGTGCAGGCGGCGCGGCTGCTGGTTGAGACCGAGGAGCTGAAACCCAAGCCGCGCGGCGCCCTGCGTGACCTCATCGCTTCCTTCGACCGCTGGCGAACGCAGTCCGAGACACTCTCCCATATCGAACTGGCGGAGATCGTGCTGGACGAGTCCGGCTACACCGCCATGTGGCAGAAGGACAAATCTCCCCAGGCCCAGACCCGTCTGGAGAACCTGAAGGAGTTGATCCGCTTCATGGAGGAATTCGACACGCTCGCCGGCTTCCTCGAGCATGTCTCGCTGGTCATGGACCGGGATTCCGACGACTCCTCTGACCGGGTCAACATCATGACCCTACATTCCGCCAAGGGGCTGGAGTTCGACACCGTTTTTCTTGCCGGCTGGGAGGACGGGCTGTTTCCTCATCAGCGCAGCCTGGATGAGTCCGGTGGCGCGGGGCTGGAGGAGGAACGCCGCCTCGCCTATGTGGGCCTCACCCGGGCCAGGCAGCGGGCAAAGATCACTTTCGCCCAGAACCGCCGTACCCACGGACTGTGGCAACAGGCCATTCCTTCCCGCTTCATCGACGAGCTGCCTCCCGCACATGTGGAGGTGGAGGAGATGGCCAGCCAGTATGGCGGCTATGGCATGTCGCGCTTCGACGAGCCGGGTGCCGGTTTCAACACCGGCTACAGCACGCCCGGCTGGCAGCGTGCCCAGCGGCACATCGCCAGCGGCGCCAGCCCGCGCAAGGGTCCGCTCACCATTGACGGCGAGCTGGTTGCCGCCAGCACCGCCCCCGGCGCGGGTTTCGCAGTGGGCGAGCGCGTATTCCACCAGAAGTTCGGCTACGGCCATGTCGCCGCCGTGGAAGGCAACAAGCTGACGGTGGATTTCGACAAGGCCGGCCAGAAGAAGGTGGTGGATACATTCCTGGAACGCCACTGACCGGATCGCAACCGGGCGGTCAGCGAGCGTTCTCTTTCATGAACTCCACCATCTCCTCAAGCACAGGAGCGCGCCAGCGCAATGGACGCGCCACGGCCAGCAGGATGCCGATATGGCCCAAGCCATCCAGCTCCAGCTTCCGCACCGGCGTGCCCGCTGCCTCAAGCGCCTCGGCGAGCTGTCGCAAATTCCAGAGCTTGACCACGTCGTCGCCGAGACCGTGCATGAGCAAGCTACGCGGCGCGCCCGGGCGCACCTGCGCCACCGGTCGCGTTTCGTCCGCGCTTGATGCCGTCGCGAAAACGGCTTTCGTCGTCTCCCAGGTCGTCGGATCGAAGGCATATGGGCCAGCGAGCCCGATCACCCCGGCCGGAGCCGGATGGGAAACATTGTCCTGCGTCCGGTAGCGCTGATCGAAGGCGACCAGCGCAGCCGAATGCGCGCCCGCCGAATGGCCGATGAGATAGACCGGCCGGCCGGCCGCGATCTCCTTCACTGTCCACGCATAGGCCCTGGCGGCATCCTCGACGAAGGCGGGAAACAGCACCTCCGGATAAAGCCGGTAGTCCGGAATGACGGTGGTGATGCCCTTCGCCGCCAGCGCCGCGCCCACGAAGCCATAGGTGGATCGCTCGCCTTGCCGCCAGTTGCCGCCATAGAGGAACACAGCAATGGGACCGGCGACGCGTCCGGAGGACGGATGATACACGTCAAGCTTTTGCCTTGGGTGACCGCCATATGCCCGTCCCTTCTCGACTGACGGCCCGCGTTCGCCGACAATGGCGCTGAACAGCGACTTGGCATTGGAGAGGTCCAGATAGTTGCTGGAAAGCACAAGCGCGGCCGCTCCGGCGAGAGCCGTGCCAAGCGCCGCCTTTCCGAGGAATGTCATCAGAGCCTGCTCCAGCCGTGATAATTATACGTGACACCACAGCAATTGGTGTGGTTCCATATATGCGTCGGCTTGCCGAAGAACCAGCGACCGTCTAAATCCCGCCCATGCCCAGCCGGAAGCCTTCCATCCTTGTCGTCGGAGCCGGTCCCGCCGGACTGACCGCGGCCATCGAGCTGAGGCGGCGAGGCTTCGCACCCCGCATCATCGAACAGGACAAGGGGCCCCATGTGGAATCGAGGGCCATCGCCATCAATCCGCGCAGCCTGGACATCCTGCAGCCCTCTGGCGCCACGTCCCGGCTGCTCAAGCGCGGCATCAAACTCACCGCCACCAATATTCATGGTCCCAGGGGCGTCATGATCCGGCTGGACCTGAAGAACATGCCGCACAAGCGCCGCTACATGCTGGCGCTGCCCCAGGCCGATACGGAAAAGGTCCTTATCGAGACGCTGGGGGGACGCCGGATGATCGAATGGAACACACGGCTCGTTGCCCTGAAGCGGGGCAAAAATGGAAACAGCGCCACGGTGATGAAGGCCGGCCGCAAGCGCGTCATCAAGGCTGATATCGTCATAGGTGCCGATGGCGCCCACTCTACGACGCGCAAGCAACTCGGCATTGGTTTCGCCGGAGCCGCTTACGAACATGACTGGAGCCTCGCCGACATCCGCGTCAGTGGCCCGATGAGCGACAAGGAACTTCATGCCTTCGACACGCGTCCCGAGCTGGTGGCGT
>JAYZVT010000436.1:0-13464 GCA_036155355.1 Pseudomonadota bacterium | reverse complement strand
CGGCGCACCCGCAGCGGCGGGCGCGGGCGTCAAGGCCTGAACCGGAGGGACAATGGCAGACAGGTTCCGGTCCTTGGGCGTCGTCGGCGCTGGCGCAGGGGGAACCGCGCTAGCGCAGACGGCGCGGCGCGCGGGGCGGGACGTGGCGCTGTGGGCGTTCGAGCCCGAGACCGCGGATGCGATCAACAGTGAACACGAGAACACCGCCTTCCTACCCGGCATCAAGCTCGACAGCGGCGTGAGGGCGACGACTAGGCTCGCGGACATGGCGGCTTGCGACATGCTGCTGCTGGTGACGCCGGCGCAACATACACGGCGTGTAACCGCGGAGCTGGCGCGGCTGATGCCCGACGAGCGGCCGCTGCTGATCTGCGCCAAGGGCATCGAGCAGGCTACACGCAAGCTGCTGAGTGATGTGGTCGCCGAAACCCTGCCGCAAGCTGTGCCGGCGGTGCTGTCCGGGCCGAGCTTCGCTGACGAAGTGGCCCGTGGCTTGCCCGCCGCGCTGACGCTCGCCTGCGAGGACGAAGCGCTCGGACAGGATATCGCCCGCTGCATCGGCCACAGGACCTTCCGGCCCTACTGGTCGCCCGACCTGATCGGCGCGCAGATTGGCGGCGCAATCAAGAATGTGCTCGCCATTGCCGCCGGCATCGTCGTGGGGCGCAAACTTGGCGCCAATGCTCATGCGGCCCTGGTGACGCGAGGCTTCTACGAGATGGCGCAAGTGGGTGAGGCGCTTGGCGCGCGCTTCGAGACGCTGTCGGGACTGTCGGGACTTGGTGACCTTGTGCTGACCTGCGGCAGCCCGCGTTCGCGCAATATGTCGCTTGGGGTCGCGCTTGGCGAGGGAAAGACGCTGGATGAGGTGCTTGGCGCGCGGCGTTCGGTGAGCGAAGGCGTCTTCACAGCTTCGGCGGTAATGAGGATCGCGGGTGAACACGGTCTTGACCTCCCGATTTGCGCGGCGGTCGATGCGGTTGTCTCGGGCACGAGAGGCGTGGACGATGCAATCGAAGGACTGCTGGCGCGACCGATACGCGCGGAGATGTAGCGGCCGGCGGACGACTGCCGGCCATGTTCTGGACAGCCTGGAATGCCGCGCCTAGGCTCGCCGAAATCACGAGAGGACAATCATGCTCTACGTGCTGATCTGTACAGACAAACCGGGCTCGCTTGCGGTCCGGCAGGAAAACCGGCCAGCCCATCTGGACTTTCTCAACAGTCTGGGTCCTGCGCTCAAGGCTGGTGGCCCTTTCACTGCCGACGACGGCGAGAAGCCGAATGGCAGTCTCGTGGTGATCGAAGCCGCTTCGCTGGCTGATGCCAGAGCAATCGCGGCGAAAGACCCATATGCGAAGGCCGGCCTCTTCCAGTCAGTGGACATACGTCCCTGGAAGTGGCTACTGAAGAACCCCGAAAGCGCCTGACGTGGCCTATTGGCTGTTCAAGTCCGAGCCGGGCGCATGGTCGTGGGAGCAGCAGGTGGCGCGTGGAACCGCCGGCGAGGAATGGTCGGGCGTGCGCAACTACCAGGCGCGCAACAACATGCGGGCAATGCAGGTGGGCGAACTCGGATTCTTTTATCACTCCGTGGACGAGAAGCGGATCGTTGGCATCGTCCGCGTCGTCGCACCGGCGCATCGCGATTCCACGACCGAAGACGAGCGCTGGGAGTGCGTGAACGTGGAAGCAGTGTGCGCCATGCCGGATCCGGTGACGCTGGACCAGTGCAAGGCGGAACCGCGGCTGAAGGACATGGTTCTGGTGAACAACACCCGGCTCAGCGTGCAGCCGGTAAGCGAGGTGGAGTGGAAAGTGGTCTGCGCCATGGGCGGACTCAAGGAGGCGCCGTCCCCCTGACGCCACGGATCAGGCGCCGCGAAGGAATTTCATCATGACATTCGCAGGGATCAACTACCTGGCGGTCGTACTGGCGGCAGTTGCCGGATTTTTCGTCGGCTGGCCGTGGTACATGGCATTCGGGAAATACTGGGCCGCGGCGCTGGGCAAGGACCCGAACAAGCCGCCGAAGCCGACGCCTGCCCCCTTTATCATCCTCATCGCCGCCGAGCTGGTCCTGGCCTTCGTGCTGGCGGGGCTGATCGGCCACATGGGCGAGGTAACGCTCAAGACCGGGCTGATCTCGGCGGCTTTCGCATGGGCCGGCTTCGTCCTAACCACCATGGTCGCCAACCATGCCTTCCAGGGCTTCGGGCGCAACCTGACGCTGGTGGATGGCGGACACTGGCTCGCCGTCATGCTGGTGATGGGCGCGGTCATCGGCACCATGGGAGTGTGACAGAGCGGATGCCGGATTCAGCCAAGATCAGGGAGACCAAGCGCATCGCGCTTGGCTCCATTGGCGTCGGGGCGGCCGTGCTCGGATTGAAATACCTGGCCTACTGGCTGACCGGCAGCGTGGCGCTGCTATCGGATGCTCTGGAGAGTATCGTGAATGTGGCCGCTGCAATTGCCGCATTCGTTGCCATCAGCTATTCCGCGCGGCCCGCCGACGCGGAACATCCCTACGGCCACCACAAGGCTGAATATTTTTCCTCAGTTATCGAGGGCGTGCTGATCGTGCTCGCCGCCCTGCTTATCTTCCGGGAAGCCTGGGATGCGTATCTGGCGCCGCGCGGCATCGAGGCGCCGGTGGAAGGTCTTGCGGTCAACGGCCTGGCCACCGCCGTCAACGGCGCCTGGTGCTGGGTGCTGCTGCGGCACGGGCGCAAGCGCCGCTCCCCGGCGCTGGTCGCCGACGGCAAGCATTTGTTCGCCGACGTGCTGTCGTCGGTGGGCGTGTTCGCGGGCGTGTCGCTCGCGGCGGCAACGGGATGGCTGGTGCTCGACCCGCTGCTGGCAGCCATCGTCGGGGTCAACATCCTGTGGTCGGGGTGGGGGCTGGTGAAAGAGTCGGTCGGTGGGCTGATGGATTCCGCACCACCTCCCGAGGAGGTTGATCGCATCCGCGAGGTGATCTCGCGGCACGCAGACGGCGCCATCGAGGCGCACGACCTGCGCACGCGTCATGCGGGCCGCGCCACATTTGTCGACTTCCACCTGGTTGTTCCGGGCAAGATGAGCGTCAGCGAGGCGCACGACATCTGCGACCGCATCGAGAAAGCGCTGCGCGAGGAAGTCGGCACCGCCACCATCACCATTCACGTGGAGCCGGAAGAAAAGGCCAAGCATTCCGGGATCGTGGTGCTGTGAGCGGCAAGGAGCGCCCGCGTGACTTTCCCCTGTGCCGCGTCGGGGACCTGCCGGACGGAGCCGCGCGCGGCTTCGACTTTCCGCCGGGCGTGCCCGGACCGGGCGCGATCCTGCTGAACCGGCAGGGGCGTGTTCTCGCCTATGCCAACCGCTGCCCGCACAAGGGCACGCCGCTGGAAACCTTTCCCGATCGCTTCCTGGACCACAGCGGCGAGGTGCTCATCTGCTCGACCCATGGCGCACGGTTCCGCGCCGGCGACGGCCATTGCTTCGAGGGGCCGTGCGCAGGCGGGCGGCTGAAGCCGCTGTGGGTGCGCGTGGTTGAGGGAAACGTGCTGGTGGCGCCGTGGCGGCCGGTCCGCCGTGGCGGTCCCTGAGGGGGCTGGTCCGCGCGCCGGGGTTGCGCGAATATGGTGCTACCAAGGGTCAGTTGAAGGGCGAAATCCCGCCCGGCATAATGCGGGAAAAGCTCAAGGAATCCGGGGAGGAAATGCGTATGTCGGACGACAAGGTGTATGACGTTCCGGGCGAGTGGAAAAAGCGCGCCTATGTGGACAACGCGAAATATCTCGCCATGTACAAGCAGTCCGTGGAGGACCCCGACAGTTTCTGGGGCGAGCATGGCAAGCGCATCGACTGGATAAAGCCCTACAAGGAGGTCAAGAATACCTCCTACGACTTCAAGAACGTTTCCATCAAATGGTACGAGGACGGCACTCTCAACGTCAGCGCCAACTGCATCGACAGACATCTGAAGAAGCGCGGCGACCAGGTGGCTATCATCTGGGAAGGCGACGACCCCAAGGACGACGCCAAGATCACCTACAATCAACTGCACGAGAAAGTGTGCCGGCTCGCCAACGCCATGAAGACGCTCGGCGTCAAGAAGGGCGATCGCATCACTATCTACATGCCGATGATCCCGGAAGCGACCTATGCCATGCTCGCCTGCGCGCGCATCGGTGCGGTGCATTCGGTGGTGTTCGGCGGCTTTTCCCCCGACGCTCTTGCCGGGCGCATTGAGGACTGCAAGTCGAATTTCGTCATCACGGCGGATGAGGGGTTGCGCGGCGGACGCAAGATACCGCTCAAGTCCAACACGGACGAGGCCATCAAAATCGCCGAGAAGGCGGGAGCCAAGGTCGATCACGTGCTCGTGGTAAAGCGCACGGGCGGCAAGGTTGAGATGAAATCCGGCCGCGACGTCTGGTATCACGAGGTGACGGAGAAAGCGTCGAAGGACTGCCCGCCTGCGGAAATGAGCGCGGAGGATCCGCTGTTCATTCTTTACACCTCAGGCTCGACAGGCAAGCCCAAGGGCGTGATGCACACGTCAGGAGGCTATCTGGTATTCGCCTCGATGACGCATCAATACGTCTTCGACTATCACGACGGCGACATCTACTGGTGTACGGCCGACGTGGGCTGGGTGACTGGACACAGCTATATCGTCTACGGGCCGCTCTCCAACGGCGCGACGACGCTGATGTTCGAGGGCGTGCCGAACTATCCCGACGTGGGCCGCTTCTGGCAGGTCTGCGACAAGCACAAGGTGAACATCTTCTACACCGCGCCGACCGCCATTCGCGCGCTGATGGGCGCGGGCGAGGGGCCGGTGAAGAAGCATTCCCGCAAGTCGATCCGCCTGCTCGGCACGGTGGGCGAGCCGATCAACCCGGAAGCCTGGGAGTGGTACTACCATGTGGTCGGCGACGACCGCTGCCCGATCGTGGACACATGGTGGCAGACGGAAACCGGCGGCATTCTCATCACGCCGCTGCCGGGGGCAACGAAGCTCAAGCCCGGCTCGGCGACGCGGCCCTTCTTCGGCGTCAAGCCGGAGCTGGTGGATGCGGATGGCAAGGTGCTGGAAGGCGCGGCTTCCGGAAACCTGTGCAGTACCGACTCGTGGCCCGGGCAGATGCGCACCGTCTATGGCGACCACCAGCGCTTCGTCGAAACCTACTTCGCCACCTACAAGGGCAAGTATTTCACCGGTGACGGCTGCCGGCGCGACGCGGACGGCTATTACTGGATCACCGGCCGCGTGGACGACGTGCTGAACGTGTCCGGTCACCGCATGGGCACGGCGGAGGTGGAATCCGCCCTCGTCGCCCATCCGAAAGTGTCGGAGGCCGCCGTGGTCGGCTATCCGCACAACATCAAGGGGCAGGGCATCTATTGCTATGTCACCCTGATGGGGGGCGAGAAGGCGGACGACGGGCTGAAGGACGAACTGAAGAAGTGGGTGCGCAAGGAGATCGGACCGATCGCCACGCCGGACCTGATCCAGTTCGCGCCGGGTCTGCCCAAGACCCGCTCGGGCAAGATCATGCGGCGAATCCTTCGCAAGATCGCAGAGGACGACTTCTCCAATCTCGGCGACACCTCGACGCTGGCCGAGCCGGCGGTGGTCAGCGACCTGATCGAGAACAGGCAGAACAAGCACTAGCGTGGGAATTCGCGAATTAGGAACTAGGGCGCGGAGAGCAATCTTCGCGCCCTTTTCGTTTTCGCAGATGATGCCTATTGCGATATGCGCAGGTTGGTCAGCTTGACGCCGATATCGAGGAAAGCCTTGCGCAGGGCTTCGCCGTCGGCGGCGAGATAGTGGTGCCGGTCAGACGACGCACAGTCCTCGAGCGTGCGGATCGCCGCTGTCTCCTTCAGGTCAAAGCCGATGGTGAAGACCACCACGTCACGCGCCTTCATCTCGTCGCAGATGTTGCGCGCCTGCTCGTCCGACGTGCGGTTGGCGCGGCCGTTGCGATAACTGGTGTTGAACTCGCCGTCCGTCATCAGCACCACCGCCTTGACCAGTCGCTTCGATCCATAGGGCGCGGGCGTGCTTTCGCCCGGCCATATGCCGGCCCATGCGGGCGAGACCAGATACCAGGCCCATGCGGCGCCCAGATGCCCCGCCGTGTAGCCACCGGCGTCGAGGCGGTCGATGGCGCGATGAAGGACGCGGCGGTTGTCGGTCAGCGGCTGCACCTGGCTTCGCGGACAGTCATAGTTGTCGTTGCGCGCCACGTCGCGGGAGGGATAGGCGCCGAGCGTGTTTGCGCCGGAGGGCGCGGAGTCGTCGTAGGCGTGAGCGCCTTCGCGCTCAATGACGCAACCGTCACGGCTGGCGCCTCCGGATACGCGCGAAGCGTAAGGCCCTGCGTTGACCGCGGCGGCATAGGGGGCGATGCCGAGGCGGATGGAAGCCCCGCCCACGCGCTCGGGAATGAGAATGTCCACGAGATCGCCAGCGGCAAGGCGCAGGTCGCGAATCTTGCGGCCTGACATGGAGCCGGTAACGTCCAGCATCAGGCCCAATTCCAGGTCGTTCTGGTCGAAGACGGCCGTAGACGCACGGCTCAGGTTGATCCTGTCGATGTTCATGATGCGGCCGAAGCTGGTCGGCAGCGACGCATCGACGCTGAGCGTGATGGCACCGCGGCGTCTGTCAGCTCCCAGCGACAGGCCGGTGAAGGTCGCCTCGCGCGATACGCTGGAACTTGACGTATTTGCCTCGAAATAGCGGCGCGCGACCACGAGCAGTTCGCCATCGTCAAGATCGCTTTCGCTCATGACCTTGGCGGTGGCGAGGGCCGCGGCGTCAAGCGCGTCCGACGCCACTTCGGCGGCACGCAGGGCGCGCAGGCTATCGATGGCAAGGCCGGTGAAGCTGACCAGCGGCACAAGCGACATCGCGAAGATGATGGCTATGTTGCCGTTGCGATCATTGATCCATCCCTTGCGGGAATGCCGGTTTGACGCCATGGCCGTTGTCTCTCCCTGACACATCGGGTTTGCGATGCAGGGAGAGGTGCAACGAGCGTGCGCACCGGATGACGGCCACGGATAACTATGAACAGCCCTGCCGGTGCTGGCAGGCGATCCGGCCTAGTGTGGCAATTTTTGGTGGAAATTCAGGAGTTATGCGAAGATTTGTTCACAGCTTTTGCACTGGTGAACACAGACGTTTTCCTGCGGGGACGCACAGATGGGGGACAAGGCCGTTCCAATCCGGCACAGGTGCGGCGATCAGCCTTCGGCGGTCATGATCTCCGCCATGAGCGTATAGACGGCTACCCATGCGTCGCGGGTTTCGCTGTCGAACCTGTCGCCGAGGCAATTCGAAAGCGTCCAAAGCAATGCTTCCGCCACATAGCCATAGTGCAATGGCGCGACGCCATAGTCGCGGTGCCTGACGCCGAGAAGCCGCAGTGTCGGAGCGATTTCACCAATGCGGTCGAGACCCGCTACGGCCAGCCGCAAAGCGGTGATGAGCTTGCGGCGCTGCTCGGCTTCGCTGTCAGTGAACATCGGACGCACTTGCGGCGCGATTTCGAAAAGGCGGCGGTAGAAGGCTTCGGCAAGCAGGTCCGATGCCGGCGACAAGGTGGCAAAGCTTTCGCGCACCAGCTGCTTCTGCCGACGCGTCAGCGGAAAGGCCGGTGCGAGACCTCGATCCGAACTGACCCCGGCGGCGGCGAATGATGTCACTGCGAGCCCTCCGACGCATGTCATGGCTGCAAGCGCAAATACGTGTGTGTAGAGGCTAATCGGCAACCCTTGCGAGAAACTTAAGGTTGACGGCGCACCGGTCAGAAGTCCCTGGCGATCCCGTCCTTCTCCCAGTCTCCGAATCGGGCGGGATCCGGTCCATCGCGGCCACCAACCTCGCGGGGCGGTTCGGCCTCAGCGGACGGCTTCTTGCGGCGGGCCTCGGCCTCGGCAAGCGCTCGGCGGGCGGCCGGAGACAATGAGAGCTTTGCGCGATCCGCCGCGCCACTAGCGCCACCTTGTCCCGAATTGGCCGGCATCTGCGAAAAAACCTTTCTGCTTCAAGGCGCCGGGCGCTTGCAGGCGGTCCCGGCAATACCCATCATAAAGGGGCGGTCTGCGGGCGCAAATGGTGCCGCGGTCACGCATGGTGTGGCGTCGGTCCGGGCCGGAAGTGCCGGACCTCGAAGAGGCAGATTTCAGGCAAAATGACAGGCAACTATTTTCGTACGGCGATCCTTCTCGCGGCGCTGACGGCGCTTTTCATGGTAGTCGGCGCGGCAATCGGGGGGCAAAGCGGCATGATCACCGCCTTCGTGATCGCGCTGGCGACCAATGCGTTCGCCTACTGGAATTCCGACAAGATGGTGCTGCGCATGCACAATGCGCAGGAGGTGGATGCGGCCACCGCTCCGGAATATTACGACATCGTGCGCCAGCTGGCGGAGAATGCCGGGCTGCCGATGCCGAAGGTGTATGTGATCCACACCGACCAGCCCAATGCCTTCGCCACCGGCCGCAATCCGGACAACGCCGCCGTGGCGGCCACATCCGGCTTGCTTGACAAGCTGACAAAGGAAGAACTGGCGGGCGTGATGGCGCATGAACTGGCGCATATCAAGAATCGCGACATTCTCACCATGACCATCACCGCGACCATGGCCGGCGCAATTTCGATGCTGGCGCAATTTGGCATGTTCTTCGGCGGCAACAGGAACAACAACAACCCCTTCGGGCTCATTGGCACGCTGCTGATGGTGTTCCTGGCTCCGCTGGCGGCGGCGCTGGTGCAGATGGCGATCAGCCGCTCGCGCGAATACGAGGCCGACAAGCTCGGCGCCGAGATCTGCCAGAGGCCGATATGGCTGGCCTCGGCGCTGCAGAAGATCGCGGCGGCGGCGGGACGCATTCCAAACATGGCGGCGGAGCGCAACCCGGCCACTGCACACATGTTCATCATCAACCCGCTGTCGGGCGCGCGCATGGACAATCTCTTTTCCACGCATCCGAACACGGAGAACCGCATTGCCCGGCTGCAGGAGATCGCTGCGCAGATGGGCCAGGGCGGCGGCTCCCAGCCGCGTTCGTCCAGCCGGTCGGCCGAAGGCCCGTGGGGAAGCAGCAAGGAAGCGCATACGCCCGGCCCTTGGTCACATGGCCGCTGACCCCGAGACTGATTCCGGAAAATCATCAGGAGCATCCGCAGAAAGCGGCGACCGCGTCTCGCGCCTGGCGCGCGACTATCGCGTAGGCTTGCCGGCGCGCCGCGCCGCCGTCTCCCTTCTCGAAGCGGTACTGAAACGTGGCCAGCCGCTCGATGCGGCCATCGCCGCGGAGACCAGTCATGGCGAGCTGGCGGCGCTGACGGAGAGAGACCGTGCGCTGGCGCGGGCGATCGTCGCTACGGCGCTCAGGCGTAAGGGACAGATTGACGCCATTCTCTATTCGCTACTGGAGCGGCGACCGTCCGGACGCACGGGCGCACTGTCGAGCATCCTGCTGGCGGCAGCAGCGCAGATACTGTTCATGGAAACCGCCGACCATGCGGTGGTGAACCTGGCGGTGCACCAGATCCGCGACGACCGGCGATCTTCGCGCTTTGCCGGTCTGGTCAACGCCGTGCTCAGACGGGTCAGCGAGCGAGGGCCCGCAGCTCTTCGCGGCCAGGACGCGGCTCTGCTCAATACGCCAGAATGGCTCATGGCGCGCTGGAGAACCGCCTATGGGGAAGCAACTGCGAAGCGGATCGCGGAAGCGCATCTGCGTGAAGCGGCGGTCGACCTTACGGTCAAGGCGGATGCGCCCGCGTGGGCGGCGAAACTGGGTGGAACTGCACTCGGCGGAAGTACGGTAAGACTGGAGGGACGCGGACGGATCGAACAACTGGAGGGATTTTCCGAGGGACAGTGGTGGGTACAGGATGCCGCAGCCGCGCTTCCCGCACGCCTGCTGCATCCGCAGCCCGGCGAACGGATTGCCGACCTCTGCGCCGCGCCCGGCGGCAAGACTGCGCAGCTTGCACTGGCCGGAGCCAAGGTGACCGCCATCGACCATTCTGAAAAGCGCATCGGCATTGTCGCACGCAACCTGGAGAGGTTGCAGCTCGAGGCCGAGACGGTTGTCGGCGACGTGCTGCACTACTCTCCGAAACAAAAATTCGACGCGGTGCTGCTTGATGCGCCCTGCACGGCAACGGGCACCATACGGCGGCATCCCGATATTCCCCATCTGAAGACGCAGGCCGATGTGGACCAGTTGCGCGCAGTACAGGAGAAACTGCTGCGTCATGCGGCTTCGCTGGTCAGGCCGGGAGGGCGTCTGGTCTATTGCACCTGTTCGCTGGAGCCGGAGGAGGGCGAAGGACAGGCGCGCGCCCTGCTGGCAAGCGGGCTGCCAGTCGCCAGTGACCCCGCCGACGCACTTGACCTCGGATGGCCCAGAGAGTGGATCTCGCCCGAGGGCTGGCTGAGAACACTTCCCTCCATGTCCCCTCCCGGGACGGGCGAGTGCCCGGGAATGGACGGCTTCTTCGCCGCATGCTTCCGCATTGCGGGCTGACGCCCGCCGCCATTCCGGCTATGACCTTGAAACCGCCTCGCGGGAAACAGAAGATGCGCCCTCGGGAAGCGGCCGGTAGCTGAATGAGTGTCCAGTCGATCACAACACGCGCACGCCTGACGGCAAGCGCCACCGGCATGGCCGGCCGCAATTTCATGCGGCGGCTGATGCGGTCGCGTCTGATGCGCTGGCGTTATCGCGGCCCCGCCATCAACCAGCTGATATTGGTGCCGCAAGACCTGCGCACGTCGGATCCCAGCTTTTCCAGCGAACTCCATCATGGGCAGTGCGGACTTGCTGGCATCGCCGCCTATATCGGTCAGGAGTCGCCTTTCGTCGTCAGGCCGCCCAGCCCGGAGTGGGAGCGGGACCTGCACGGTTTTGGCTGGCTGCGGAACCTGACGGCGGCGGGAGAGCAGATCGCGAGGGATCAGGCGCGCGCCCTGGTGGCGGAATGGATCGCGCTCAACCGCAGTATGAGCGGCGCCTCTTGGCAGCCGGAACTGGTCGCACGGCGAGTGATTTCCTGGATTTCCCATTCGAGCCTGCTGTTGCAGGGCGCAGACACCGACTACTACGACCGGGTAATGGAGAGCCTGACGGAGCAGTTGCGCTATCTACATGCCCACTGGCGCGACACGGCGGAGGGCACTGACCGCCTTACGGCGCTGGTGGCACTGCAACTGGCCGGACTGGCGGCGGCCGAAATGCAGCCTTTGCTCGACGAATGCGCCAGGCCTTTCAACGACCAGCTGCGGAGGCAGGTGCTTCCGGACGGCGGGCATGTATCGCGCAATCCCGCCATTCTGATCGAGATCCTGCTCGACCTGCTGCCGCTGAAGCAATGCTACATCTCGCGCAACCTGACGCCGCCGGCTGAACTGACTTCAGCAATAGACCGCATGATGCCAATGATTCGCTTCTTCAGGATGGGGGACGGTGCGCTGGCGCGGTTCAACGGCTGCGGGCCGACGGCAACCGACATGCTGGCGACGGTCATCGCCTATGACGACAGCGTCAAGGCGCCGGACGAATTGGCCGAAGCGTCTGGCTATTGCAGACTGGCTCAGGGCCACAGCATCGTCATCGCAGATGTGGGCTCGCCCCCGCCGCCTGCGAATTCGGGAGCCGCGCACGCCGGTTGCCTCTCATTCGAGCTGAGCTGGGGCGCGTCGCCCATCGTCGTGAATTGCGGCTCTCCGGCGCACAGGGACATGGAGTGGTCGCGGGTTATGCGCAGCACACTTGCCCATTCCACTTTGTCGCTGGGACATGAATCTTCCGGACAGTTCCTGGCCGCGCGCCTCGACCGCAGCGCATCCGCCGACGCGAGGCTCGTCGGACCGACGAAGGTTGCCGCAAGCATCTCGCGCGTCGAAGCGGGCATTTCGCTGAGCGCCTCCCACGATGGCTACGAAAGCCGCTATGGCGTCGTCCACCATCGCCGTCTCACTCTTTCAGACGAAGGCCGTCTGCTGGAGGGCGAGGATAAACTGCTGGCGCCGTCCGGACTTCGGGGCGAAGCCCGCTTGGGTAATGGTGCCTTTCAGATACATTTCCATTTGCATCCCGATGTGGAGCCGCGTCCCCAGCCAGATGGCAAGTCGGCGCTGCTGGTGCTGCGCGACGGCACCGCCTGGATGCTGACCACCGATTCGGGCGCAGTAGGCATGGATCAGAGTGCCTATCTCGCCGTCGACCGCGGCCCGCGCCGCAGCTGGCAGGCGCTGATCGGAGGCCAATTCGCGCCCGGCACGCGCGAGGCGAAGGTGAATTGGTCGCTGATGCAGGTGGCGGGAGAGTATGAATGGACGGCGGCGGCGGTCAGTGAAGCCCAGCCGCCGGCCATGGAAGAGCCCGCATCGACATGAGGCGGTGCGAGCCGGTGGAAAAAATCACCCCGCCCGGTTATGCAGCACGGACATTCGTGCTACGCCGTCGCACGTCGTTTCCGCTCCAGGAATGGCAATGAACTCGAAAACTGGCATGATTTCCCGGGCGCTGCTGTCGGTGTCCGACAAGTCAGGCGTCGCCGATTTTGCACGCAAACTCTCCGGCGCGGGCATTGCACTCATCTCCACCGGCGGCACCGCGGCGCTCCTGCGTAAGGAGGGGCTGAAGGTCAGCGATGTGAGCGAGATCACCGGCTTTCCCGAGATGATGGACGGCCGGGTGAAAACCCTGCATCCGAAAATTCACGGCGGTCTGTTGGCGCTGCGCGACGACAAGACACACGAGCGCGCCATGTCGGACCACGGCATCGACGGGATCGATCTGCTTGTGGTCAATTTGTACCCTTTCCGGGAGACGGTGGCGGCCGGCGCCTCATTCGAGGACTGCATCGAGAATATCGATATCGGCGGACCGGCGATGATTCGCGCGGCGGCGAAGAACCATGCCAACGTGACGGTAGTGGTCGACCCCGGCGACTACCGCCGGGTCATGGAAGAGATCGAGGGCAATGACGGGATCACAACACTGGCGCTGCGGCGCGAACTGGCTGCGAAGGCCTATGGCCTGACGGCTGCCTATGACGCGGCCATTGCGCAGTGGTTCGAAGGGGAGATCGGGCAGACCGAGCCGATGTGGCGGGTTTTCGCGGGCCGGCTGGCGCAGCCGCTGCGCTACGGAGAGAACCCGCACCAGTGGGCTGCTTTCTACCGGGACGGCAGCGCCCGGCCAGGGGTTGCCACGGCGCGGCAGGTTCAGGGCAAGGAACTCAGCTACAACAATCTGAACGATACCGACGCGGCCTTCGAGCTGGCGGCGGAGTTCAACTCCGGCGAGACGGCCGCAGTTGCCATCATCAAGCACGCCAACCCGTGTGGCGTGGCGATGGGCAAGACGCTGCTGGAAGCCTACGAGCGCGCGCTTCGCTGCGATCCCGTCAGCGCCTTCGGCGGCATCGTCGCC
>JAYZVT010000435.1:0-7861 GCA_036155355.1 Pseudomonadota bacterium | reverse complement strand
GCTTCGGTAATTCATAGGCGATTCGCCGGACTTAGCCGACAATACGAGCCGGTAGGTTAGGGATTCGTTGACCCTGCCACAGAGCGGGGCAGCGATTGGGGGGCAGGGTGCCTGAGGGCTTCTTCATTCGTGTCGGCCTGTTCTATGCCTCGATCTTTCTCATGGTCGGCGTGTTCATGCCCTATTTCCCGGTCTGGCTGGACAGCCGGGGCATGACCTCCGGCCAGATCGGCTTCATCCTCGCCGCGCCGCTGTACATCCGCATATTCCTGACGCCGGCCATCGCCTTCGCCGCAGACCGCTCGGGCGACAGACGCAAGGTGCTGGTTCTGCTCGGGGCGGGAACGCTGTTCTCCTGCGTCATGTTCGGCCTCACCAGCGACTTCTGGACAATACTCGCGGTCATGATCATCTATTCCGTGTTCTGGACCACGGTCATGCCATTGACCGAAGTGGTGGCAATGGAGGGCGTCCGTGCGGCAGGCCTCGACTATGGGCGGATGCGGCTCTGGGGTTCATGGTCCTTCATCGTCGCCAATTTTGGTGGCGGATTTGCGGTGCAATACTGGGGCGCGCCGGCATCTTTATGGATGATGCTGCTGGCCGCGTCCTTCGTGCTCGCCGGCGCCTGCAACCTGCCAAGGCCGACGGGCAAAGGCCTGCTCAGGTCGGCAACACGAGTGCCGGTCATCCGGCTGCGCGACGCGATCCTGCTGGCTCGCACGCCGCTGTTCCTTCTGTTCCTGCTGGCGACCGCGGCGGTGCAGAGTACCCATGCGGTGCTCTATGCCTTCGGGGTTTTGCACTGGCGCTCGCTCGGCATTTCGACCGGGCTGATCGGGGCCCTGGTGGCCTTCAGCGTGCTGGCCGAAATCGTGCTGTTCTCACGGTCGGCGCGGGTCGTTGCCGCTATTGGCCCGGCCGGGCTGATTGCAGCGGGGGCGGGGGCAGCAGTGATCCGCTGGAGCATCACCGCATTCGACCCGCCGGTGGCGGTGCTTTTCGCCGTCCAGCTTCTGCACGGGCTGACCTTTGGGGCCGCGCATCTGGGGGCGGTCCATTTCATCTCCCAGGCGGTGCCCCAGGCGGCCGCAGCGACCGCTCAGGGTCTGTATGCTTCGATTACCGCGGGGCTGGTGATGGGGTCCGCATTCGCCCTGGCCGGCTGGCTTTACGGGATTTATGGCGGCCTTGCCTATCTGGCGATGTCCGTAACCGGAGCGGTCGGCCTGGCCGCCGCCCTGCTGCTCATGAGGACCTGGGACGGCAGGCCAATCATGCGGCTGCGGGGCGCATCCTGAGGACTTTCCTCGCCGCTTTCCATCGGCGATTTTTCAGGCAATAACATTCGCCTAACCGCGGCTATCGAAGCAGGCCGCAGGAACGGACCGGACCATGCTGAAACGCGACCAGGGCGTCTTTCTGTCCACGCGCGCCGCCGCGCCGGGCTTCCGTGTCGAGTTGCGCGGGACGGCATTCTGTCTCGTGGCCACGGGCTCCTGGACAGTGCGTGAATCGACCGCGCTGGATGCCGGGCTCAAGCGGCTCAAGGTGCCGATCCCGCCTACACCCGATTTCGTTGGCGAGATGGACATTTCGGGCATCGAGCAGCTCGATACCGCGGGCGCCTGGCTGCTGCAGCGGACCGTGCGGGCATGGGAGGCGAGGGGGCTGAAGACGCGCTTTTCCGGCGCGACGCGGGGCTTTCTCATCCTGCTCGAGGAGGTGCGAAACCGGTCGGGCAACGAGCGCCCGCCGGACGTGCGCCGGTCGCTGGTGGAGTCGATCATGGCCGACCTCACCAAAGCGGCCAACAGCGTCTGGCAGGACGCTGTGCAGATCACCAGCTTCCTCGGCACCCTGACGGCGACGTTTGGACGGCTGATCGCACAGCCCTGGCGCTTCAGGCCGGTGTCCTTCATCCATCATCTCGACCACGCCGGCTTCCGTGCCGTGCCGATCATCGCGCTGATCTGTCTGCTGATCGGCGCGGTGGTGATGCAGCAGGGCGTGGTGCAGCTGCGTGCCTTCGGCGCGGAGCCCTTCGCCATCAACATGGTCGGCATCCTGTCGCTGCGCGAAGTCGGCGTGCTTCTTACCGCGATCATGGTCGCGGGCCGGTCGGGATCGGCATTCACGGCGGAAATCGGCTCGATGAAAATGCGCGAGGAGATCGACGCCATGCGCACGCTCGGCATCGACCCGATGGAAACGCTCGTGGCACCGCGGGTGCTGGCGCTGATCGTAGTGCTGCCGCTGCTCACCTTCCTCGGCGACATGATGTGCCTGATCGGCGGTGGGCTGATGTCGATCGTCTATCTGGGCCTCGACATCCCGACCTATATCGACCGGCTGCATGGCGCGGTTGACATGCGCCATTTCGCGGCTGGCCTCATCAAGGCGCCCTTCGCCGCGCTCATCATCGGCCTGATCGGATGCCTGGAGGGTCTGAAGGTCTCGGGAAGCGCGGAGTCGCTCGGCACGCATGTCACCAGCGCGGTGGTGAAGGCCATCTTCCTCGTCATCGTGTTCGACGCGATGTTCGCCATGTTCCTGTCCGGCATAGGCATCTGACCATGTCGCGCGACGTCGTCAAGACAAACAATCAGCAGGCCATCATTTCCGTGCGTGGCCTGGCGAAGAAGTTCGGCAGTCAGCAGATCTGGGACGGCCTCGATCTCGACGTCTATCGCGGCGAAATCCTCGGCATCGTCGGCGGATCGGGGCAGGGCAAGTCCGTGCTGTTGCGGGTCATCACCGGTCTGGTCAAGCCGGACGCGGGCCAGGTGGAGGTGTTCGGCCGTGACACCAGCACGCTCAACCGGGAAGAGCGGATCGAGATGGAGGAGCGCTGGGGCGTTCTGTTCCAGGACGGCGCGCTGTTCTCCTCCCTGACCGTCATGCAGAACATCCAGGTGCCCATGCGCGAGCATCTGGACCTGCCGCAGTCGATCATGGACGACCTGGCTTTCCTGAAAATCGCCATGGTCGGCCTGCCCGCCAATGCGGCGCACAAATACCCGTCGGAGCTGTCGGGAGGCATGCGCAAGCGGGCGGGACTGGCGCGCGCCCTGTCTCTCGATCCGGAAATCGTCTTTCTCGACGAGCCGACGGCCGGCCTCGACCCGATCGGCGCCTCGGCCTTTGACCAGCTCATAAGGAAATTGCAGCAGACTCTGGGTTTGACGGTCTATATGGTGACACACGATCTGGATACGATTTTCACGGTATGCGACAGGGTCGCAGTGCTGGCGGATCGACGGATCGTGAGGACAGGGAGTCCGGAAGAATTGCGCACCCGTCCCGATCACCCCTGGATCGAGGAATATTTCTGCGGCGAGCGCGCCCGCGCGGCGACAGCGTGAGGCTGATACCCTAGGCCCATGGAAACAAAAGCAAATCACTTGATGATCGGCGGCTTCGTGCTGCTCGTCCTGCTGCTTGCCTTCGGCTTCGTCTACTGGATGCAGAACCTGGGCGCGGGGGGCAGCTCCAAGCGCTACTACATCCTGTTCCAGGGGTCGGTGAGCGGGCTTGGAACCGCCAGCAACGTGCTTTTCAACGGCCTGAGGGTGGGCAAGGTGACGAGCCTGGGACTCGACCCCAATGACGGCCGCAACGTGCGAGTAGACGTCAGCATTGCGGGAGATACGCCGATTCGCGCCAATTCCCGGGCCCGGATCGAGAGCCAGGGCCTGACCGGGGGCGCCGCCATCCAGCTGACCGCGGGGACGCCGGACTCACCCCTGATCGTGCCTGCGGATGACGATAAAGTGGCGGAAATCAAGGCAGATCGGGCGACCAGCCAGTCACTGTTCGAGGCGGCGCCGGAGGTCATGGGCAACGCCAACGCCCTTCTGGTCAGGCTGAACGACCTGGTTGCAAACAACGAAGATTCGATCCGCAAGACCGTGACCAATGTCGAGAACTTCACCTCCATGCTTGATTCCCGCAAGGAGGACATCGACGCCCTGATAAAGGACGCAAGAGAGTTAACGGCCCAGTTCCGCCGGGTGGCGGACAAGGTCGAGAAGGCGGTGGACAACGTCTCCACCTTTGTCGCAACCGACGGCGATTCATTCCTCGCCCAGGCCAAGCAGGCAGCGGAGTCCTTCCGTCAACTGGCTGAAAAACTTGACAGATCCATTGGCGATAGCGCCGACGGCATTGCCCGTTTCGCCAAGGACGGATTGAAGGAATTCGAGCTTTTCATGAGAGACGGCCGGCAGGCGGCGCGCACGCTCGACCGGGTGCTGGAGCGTATCGAGCGGAACCCGCAGAGTTTTTTATTTGGCGGATCGCCCGTCCCGGAATACAATCCGTCCCAGCGGGGGACTGCGCAGTAACGATTGCATAACGATAAATCGCGCCCTCGGGGACTTGTTTGGGGGATTGAGGGGCTAAAGCAATGAGACGCGTCGGCGTCATCTCGGCCGTTTCGGCCGTTCTGCTTGGCGGTTGTGCGCTCGGGGGCAGCGCGCCTCCAGCGACATACGATATTCTCGCGCCCAAGGTCATGACGCTGTCGGCGCCGCGTCCTTCCAAGGTCCAGCTCGTGGTCAACGAGCCGAGCGCGGTGCGCTCGCTGGAAACCGACCGGATCATGGTCAAGCCGGGCACCGAGCAGATCTCCTACTACAAGGGCGCCGCCTGGAGCGACCGCCTGCCGCGCCTGCTGCAAGCCCGCATGGTCGAGTCCTTCCAGAACGCCGGCCTCGTGAGCGGCGTCGGCGCACGGGGCGATCGCCTTGACGCAGACCTCGAACTGGCGACGCAGATCCAGTCCTTCCAGGTGGAAGTCGGATCGGGCAGCGCCGAGGCCCATGCTAACCTGCATGTGAAGGTCGTCGATGGTCAGCGGGGCCGGATCGTGGCTTCGCGTTCCTTCGAGTCGCGGGTGAGGACCAGCCCGGATGACGTGAACCAGATGGTGGCGTCGCTCAACCAGGCATTCGACTCAGTGCTGCGCGAGATGGTGCCTTGGGTGGCCAAGCAGAAGCGCGCCGAATAGGCAGCTTCCGGCCGAGGTGGATGATCCCGGCATCATTCGATTCTGAGCCTGTCGCGCCCGCCGCGGCAGGCTTTGTCGTTTGAAGGCGGAAAGGGAGCGACGTCGGCTTCCGGTCCGACATCGGATCGCAATTCGGCGAATGGTGCGCGAAGGCGCCGGCGCCAGTCAGCGATAGCAGCGCCGCGAGGACTTCAGAAAAATCTTGTCGATCTAGCGCAGGCGTCCGCTGGCATGGGCCAGCATCAGATAGACGCGGCCGGTCTCCGAGGTGAGATAGTTCTGCATGGCGTCGCCGCCGCGCCCGCGCGCCTCGGCGTCCGACAGGAGGCGCTCGAAATCGCCCATGTAGCGATCGACGGTGGAGCGGAATTCCGGGTCGCCCTGATAGCGACGGGAAATCTCCTCGAAGGTGGCGCGGCCCTGATGACCGTACATATGAGGCGAGATCGCGTGCGCTTCGCCGCGGCGGATGTGATCCCAGATGTCGGCGGCGGTGCGGTCGTCGATGGCGCTGGCGATATCGTGCAGACGCAAATCGTTGCGCTTGGTCGGTGGCGCGCGATGCGCGGTCGGGGAGGGCGGCGAACCGAAGCCGGAACGCTGCTCGGGCTGCGAGGCGCGCGCGAGCAGGTCGCCCACGGACCAGTTGCCGCGACCCGCGTTCGGGTCGGGCGCAGGGCCACGAGGTGGTGGCGGCGGGGGCGAGCGCAGCGGTGTCCGCTGTGCGGGTGCGGGCTGACCGGCCTGAACATTGCCGAGTTGACGGGCCAGATTGGAGGTAACGGAGCTGAGATCGTCCTGATGGCGCGGCGGCTGTCCGAAGTTGCCCGGCTGGACTGGCTGCTGCCCGAAGCTGCTCGGCTGGCGCGGCGGCTGCCCGAATGAATGGTCAGTAAGCGCGGGCTGACCGAGGCCGCCACGGGGTGGCAATGCGGGTGGCGGCGAAAACTGGCGCTGCTCCGTCGCAAGATTCGAAAGTGTCTCCAGTGCGGAAATTTGGTCGGCAACGGCGCGGCGCAGACTGGCGGCATTCTTGCGCGTTTGCTCCGGCAATTCGTGCATGCGGCTCTGCAACTCGCGGCGCACGGATTCGATCTCGCCTGCCGTCTGACTGGCCGAAGACCGCATCTGTCGGGTGGATTCGCCGAATTGCGAGGTGAGGGCGTTGAGCTGGGCTCCGACCTCGTCGGTGATCTGCCGGAAGTTGTTGCGCAGTTCGTAGATGGCGTTGCTCGTGTGCGCCGTCGTTTCCGCACGAAGCCTCTCGATCTCCTCCACGGTCGCGCGCGACTGGTGCGCGGATTCCTGGGCTAGCGTGGCAGTCAGCTCGCGGGCGCGGCCCTCCACATGGGCGAGCGAACTTTCGATAACGCCGGTGTAGGAGCGCATCATGCGGTCGAGGCTCTGTGCCTTGCCGCTGACAGTGTCGAGCAGGGCGGAGATTTCCTGGTGACGGCGTTCGAGGATCGAGTCGATCTGGGCGTTGGAAGAGTCCAGCGCCTGAGACGCGGTGACGATGGCCTGGCCCTGCTTTTCAAAGCGCTGGGTGAGGCCGTGGATCTGGTTGAGCAGGCTCTTGGAGACTTCCTTGAGCGAGTCCGCTTGGCTGGTGAGGCTTTCCCTGGCCTTCATCGAACTCTGGTTCATCAGTTCGGTCATGCGGCGGACGTTGGTCGCGCTTTCGGCCATGGACTGATTGAGGGTCATGCTGCCCTTGCTGAGCGTGCTCTCAAGCGCCTTTGTCTTCTCGCCGACGCTGGTATCGAGCGCGCGGATGCGGTCGGTCAACATGGCGTGCATGGCCTGCGAACCGTCCTTCAGGGACTTGTCGAAATCAGTGGTGCGCTTGGCGATGGCGGTTTCAAGCGCCGTGAAATTCTGCGTCGCCTGGCCCATGATGGTGCCGAGGCGCTTCTGCTCGTTGTCCAGCTTCTGCAGGATGCCGGGAATGTCCTTGGCCAGCCTGTCGCCGACGTCGGTCATCGACTTCAGGATACCGGCGGAGCGGACCTCTATGACATCGGTCACTTCCTTGCCGGTGTTACTGAGCCGCTCGGTAATCTTTGCGCCGCGTTCCGCCAGTCGATTGTCGATCGCGGTCCCGGCGGCGGAAATGGCGGCGGTGATCTTGTTTGCCTTCGCCGTCAGGATTTCCGAGGCGCCGGCCGTCGCGCTGCTGAAAGTCTGGGACGCCTCGACGCTGGCGGCGGTAATCTGCTTGGACACCTTGGCGCCGACGCCGCGAAGCGCCTCCTGCACACGCTCGCTGTTGTTGGCAAGTGCCTCGCGCTCGCTGACCAGCTCGTTGATAAGGCCGCGGATGCGCATTTCATTTTCGCCATAGGACCGCTCAAGCGCGGCGACCTCGTTGTGAACGAGGGCCTCCAATTCGCCGGCTCGGCCAAGCGCGCGGGAAATGGCATCGTTCATGGCGGCGACCTGCTTGCGGATGGTCTGTCCGAGCGAGGCCACGGACTGCTCCGCCAGCTTGTCGGGCTCGGCCAGCCGAACGGCGACCTCGGTCATGGCTGACGCCATGAGCCGCAAATCCTGGGCACGCCAGGCAAGAATGGCCAGGAACCAGAACAGCATGATGGGCAGGAGCAGGGTGGCGAAAGCTGTCAGCGCCAGCGGATGCTGCAGCGCCCCGCCTTCGCCGGTTCCCTGGCTTAGGAGGGCCCAAGCGGCGAACCCACCGATGAACAGCCAAGCCAGCGATCCCGCGGCAGCGAAAACGAAGGGCGAGCGCGAGGGACGCTGCTGAAGGGCATAAATCAGGCCGCCGATGGAGGGCAGATCGTCATTGGCCGCGAGCGGCCGTCTGCTGGCGGGCTGCGCCGGAGCGAGGCG
>JAYZVT010000434.1:0-3647 GCA_036155355.1 Pseudomonadota bacterium | reverse complement strand
CTTGAACGCCATAACCGACAGCGGCTCGCTGTCGGACGACTTGCGCTTGACCTCTTCCTCGGTCTTGGGATCGATGCCGCGAATGTCCGGCACTTCGATGGGCGACGGCAGGTAGTCCACGACCGCGTCGAGGAGCGGCTGTACGCCCTTGTTCTTGAAGGCGGAACCAGCAAGCACGGGATAGAAGGCGCCGGTGATCACTGCCTTGCGGATCAGCCTTTTCAGCGTCGCCACGTCGGGCTCGTTACCCTCCAGATAGGCAGTCATGGCGTCGTCATCGAGTTCGACAGCCGCTTCGACGAGGGCCGTGCGGTACTCGGCCGCCTTGTCCGCCAGGTCGGCGGGAATATCGGTGTCCTCGTATTTCGCGCCGAGGGTCTCGTCGTCCCAGACGATGCCCTTCATGCGGACCAGATCGACGACGCCCTTGAATTCGCTCTCGGCGCCGATGGGCAGCTGGATGGCGACGGGCTTGGCGCCCAGCCTCTTCTTGATGTCGTCGAGGCACTTGAAGAAGTCGGCGCCGATCTTGTCCATCTTGTTGCAGAAGACGATGCGCGGAACCTTGTACTTGTCGCCCTGGCGCCAGACGGTCTCGGTCTGGGGCTCCACACCCTGGTTGGAATCGAGCACGCAGACCGCACCGTCGAGCACGCGCAGCGAGCGCTCCACCTCGATGGTGAAGTCCACGTGGCCGGGCGTGTCGATGATGTTGAGGCGCTTGTCCTTCCAGACCGCGGTGGTCGCGGCGGAGGTGATGGTGATGCCGCGCTCCTGCTCCTGCTCCATCCAGTCCATCGTCGCGGCGCCGTCATGCACCTCGCCGATCTTGTGGCTCTTGCCGGTGTAATAGAGGATCCGCTCGGTGGTCGTGGTCTTGCCGGCATCAATGTGGGCCATGATGCCGAAGTTGCGGTAATCCTCGATGGGGTGCGTGCGGGGCATTTCGGTATTCCCTTGATTGACTGCCGCGTTACCAGCGGTAGTGCGAAAAAGCGCGGTTGGCATCGGCCATGCGATGGGTGTCCTCGCGCTTCTTGACGGCGTTGCCGCGGTTGTTGGCGGCGTCGAGCAGCTCGTTGGAGAGTCGCTCGACCATGGTGTTCTCGTTGCGGGCGCGGGCAGCGGCAATCAGCCAGCGGATGGCAAGCGCCTGGCGGCGCTCCGGACGCACCTCGACCGGCACCTGGTAGGTGGCGCCGCCGACGCGACGGGAACGCACCTCGATCGCCGGCATGACATTTTCCAGCGCCTGGTGGAACATCTCGATCGGGTTCTGCTTGGCGCGGGCCTCCATCGACTCCAGCGCCCCATAGACGATGCGTTCGGCGGCGGACTTCTTGCCCGCATACATGATGGAGTTCATGAACTTGGTCAGAACCACATCGCCGAATTTCGGATCCGGGATGATTTCGCGCTTTTCTGCTCTGTGGCGGCGGGACATGTCGATCTAGACCTTCATTTCGTTGACCGGGGTCCCGGAGCCGCTTGCCGCGCCGCCCGTGATCCCGTGTCGATACTGGATCACTTCGGACGCTTGGCGCCGTATTTCGAGCGGCGCTGACGGCGGGCGGTTACGCCCTGCGTGTCGAGCACGCCGCGGATGATGTGGTAGCGCACGCCCGGCAGGTCCTTCACGCGACCGCCGCGGATCATGACGACTGAATGTTCCTGGAGATTGTGGCCTTCGCCGGGGATGTAGCTGGTGACTTCAAAGCCGTTGGTGAGACGGACGCGGGCCACCTTCCGCAATGCCGAATTCGGTTTCTTCGGCGTGGTGGTGTAAACGCGCGTGCATACGCCGCGCTTCTGCGGACAGGCCTGCATGGCAGGCACCTTGTTCCGTTTGCCGGGCTGCTTGCGCGGCTTGCGGATCAACTGCTGAATCGTCGGCATCGACGGCTCTTCTCCAACATCCCGGCCGGGTCAATCACCCCGGCCTCAAAACACGATGGCCGAGGCGGCTTTGTCGCCCCAGCCTGGAAAAACCAGAGGATCTCGCGGTCCGGCTGGCCCGGAGATCTTGTCCCAGTCTTGCTTCGGTTTTAGCGCGGCAGCGTCTAGTTCAATTTCGACTGCAAGCAATGGCCTCTTCGAAATGAAGGAACTACCGCCTGCCGCAAAAGTGCGCGAAACATACTGACGCGCCCTACCCGCGTCAACAGCCATTTCCAAGAAAAATCGCCTGAAATCCGGGTCTTCCTGCCGCAGGCTGCCCATGAGGAAAAAGGGCCGCCCCGAAGGGCGGCCCCCAAATTACGATAGAGCGTTGCGGCTCGATTTCGTCCGCCTATTCAGCGGCTTCTCCGCTCTCGCCGGCCAGCTTGGCAGCGCCCTTGTTACGCTCTTCGAGGATCATCTCGTCGCGCTTGGAAGCCACGCTGCGCAGGCGCGAGAGCATGCCGCCAGTGCCGGCGGGGATGAGCCTGCCGACGATGACGTTCTCCTTCAGGCCTTCGAGCGTATCCGCCTTGCCGTTGACCGAGGCTTCGGTAAGCACCCGCGTGGTCTCCTGGAAGGAGGCGGCGGAAATGAAGCTGCGGGTCTGCAGCGACGCCTTGGTGATGCCCAGCAGCACCGGGGTATAGCCGGCTGCCTTGCCGCCTGCTGCTTTCACCTCGGCATTGCGTGCCTCCACCTCGACCTTGTCGAGCTGCTCGCCCTTGAGGAGGCCGGTGGTGCCCGGATCGTCCACTTCCACCTTCTGCAGCATCTGGCGGACGATCACCTCGATATGCTTGTCGTTGATGGTCACGCCCTGCAGCCGGTAGACCTCCTGGATCTCGTTAACCAGATAGGCCGCCAGCTCCTCGACGCCCTTGATGGCAAGAATGTCATGGGGCGCGGGATGGCCGTCGAGGAGGAATTCGCCCTTCTCGATGCGGTCGCCTTCCTGGACGCTGAGGTGACGGCCCTTGGGGATCAGATACTCGACCGGATCCTGGCTGCCATCCTCGGGCTCGATGCTGATGCGGCGCTTGTTCTTGTAGTCGCGGCCGAATTTTACGATGCCCGTGGTCTCGGCGATGATGGCGTGATCCTTGGGACGGCGGGCCTCGAAAAGTTCCGCCACGCGCGGCAGACCACCCGTAATGTCTCGGGTCTTGGCGCTTTCCAGCGGGATACGCGCGAGCACATCGCCAGCTTTCACCGCGGCTCCGGAGTCGACCGACAGGATCGCCTCCACCGAGAGCAGGTAACGGGCATCGCCGCCGCGGGGCACCTTGGCCAGTTTGCCCTTGGCGTCCTTGATGACCACGGCCGGCTTGAGGTCGGTGCCGCGCGGGCTGGCCCGCCAATCGACGATGACGCGGTTGGTGATGCCGGTGGACTCGTCATACTTCTCGTTCACCGACACGGCCTCGACCAGATCCTCGAAATCGACGGTGCCGTCCACTTCGGTCAGGATCGGGCGGGTGTAGGGATCCCACTCGGCGATGCGCTGGCCGCGCTTGATCTTGTCGCCATCGGAAACGCGAAGCTGCGCGCCGTAGGACAGCTTGTGGACCGCACGCTCGTTGCCATCCTCATCGACGATGGCGACGGAAACGTTGCGGCCCATGACGATCATGCGGCCTTGCGAGTCCTTGGACACGTTCAGATTGCGGATCTTGACCGTACCGTTGAAGCTGGACTCCACGAATGAC
>JAYZVT010000433.1:0-4076 GCA_036155355.1 Pseudomonadota bacterium | reverse complement strand
CGAGATCGCGACTGCCACCCGCATTGGCCAGACCCTCTTCTCCGGCTTCAGCGAACGCGATTTTCGCACCGTGCTGGCCGCACATCGTGAGCTGCCAGGCCCCGAGGAACTGGCCGCCCTGCTGAAGCAGGCCCTGCCCGAGGACGGACGCGCCGCCGTTTACCGCTATCTGGTGGCGATTGCCTCCGCCGACGGTGAAATGGCCGGTGAGGAGCAAACCCTGCTGGCTCTGGTCGCTGGCAAGCTGGGGCTGGAATCAGCCGGCGGCGGCCATGACGAGAGGGCCTGACAAGGCCGGACCATTGCGCCTTGTGCCCGTGGCCTGCTTTGGCTATAGCTGTGCGCCGAATTCAAGGGCGCGGGGCATCTGCCCCTCAGGCCGGAGCGAGATTTCCATGAAGAAAGACATCCATCCCGACTATCACAAGATCAAGATCGTGATGACGGACGGCACCGAATACGAGACTTTTTCGACCTACGGCGCCGAGGGCGAGACCCTGAAGCTGGACATCGACCCCAAGACCCATCCGGCCTGGACGGGCGGCAGCCAGCATCTTATTGACCGTGGCGGCCGCCTCAGCCGCTTCAAGAAGAAATACGAAGGCTTCATCAAGTAGCCATCGCCGCGTCCCGGCGCGGTCCGCCGCGCCGGCCGGATCTTGCCGCCACTCAATCTTTGGGCATCAGGCCTTGGAAGCGTCGCCGCCCTGCGCGCGCGGAGCGAACACCTGTTGCAGCCGCGCCATCTGGTCGCTGAGCGGATTGCCGGCCTCGTCCAGCGCCTTGCCCTGATCGGCGGCCAACATCCTGTCCAGCTTGACGATGCGGTTGTTCAGCCGGTAGCTCGCCTGGATCAGTTCCTGCAGCCGGGACGGCAACTCGCGGAAATCGTCGTCCAGTTCCGGGCTCGGCACCAGCTTCAGCTTCACCCGGTTCTTCTCTTCAAGCGCCTGCGCCGAGGTCATTTCGCCTTCATTGACGGCGCGGCGGATGAGCAGCCATGAGGCAAGCTGCATGAGCCGCGTGGTCAGCCTCATGCTCTCCGTCGCATAGCCGAGCGATGCCGGCGGCATCAGCGCACGCGCATCGCGGCGGCCGTCGCCGTCCAGATAGGCCGCGGTCGCCTCGACCAGGCCCATGCCTTCCTTGAAGATGGCGGAGAATTTGTCGGATTCGGCGAATTTCTGTCCGAAGGGGATGGTGACGCCCTGGCGGACATCCGCCCCTTCACTCGAAGACTTCCCTGACATGATACGCTGCCTCGCCTACTCAGTACTGCGGCCTGGCGACACTAGATCACCCGCGGCCCGGGAAGCCAATGACGACCGCATGATTAATCGCCACGGCTTAACATTTGGCTGACGCATATGGAGACGGTCGCGTCCGCCTGTTGGATCAGTGCACGATCCGTGCCGCCAGGCGCCGCAAGACGTGCTCGGGTAAAAAAAGAGCCGCCCGAAGGCGGCTCAGGAAGTTAACAGGGAGGCGTCAAACAGAGTGGACAGGAGCCACTCGTCATCCAGATAACTGGATGGTGCTTAAGGTTAGTCCTCCAGAAACTAAAAAACCGTTAACGTAAGGAGGGCGTTAAATTCAGATTCTGAAAATTTTAGCCAAAACGGCGGATTGGAGCGGTATTTCAGCTCTTGAACACGGAATTGGCCGCCGCACGCGAGGCGACCTTCTTCGCCATCTCCGCCTCGACCCGGGCGATTTCCTGCTTCAGCGCCTCGACCAGGGCCTTCAGGTCGGCGACCGAATGGTTGTCGAGCTTCGCGCCCAGCTCGTGCTTCTGCACTTTCCTTGGCTCGAGATCTTCAAGGTCCATGCCCGTGCTCCCTGGCTCAGTATTCCGGGGTCCCGAGACTAGCACCGCTGGGGCCTACGCCAAGCCTCGTGCGGCTCACGCCGATGCGTGACAAGGCCACCTGATGCTTGCCGCGCGGCTGCTTCTGCGGCTATGTCACCGCGAATTTTCAACTCGCCCCGCCTCCCGCAAGAAAGTGCTCCAGGACCGCGAAACAGATGACCGCCATCAGCATCACCAAGCCGGGCGGCCCCGATGTCCTCAAGCCCGTTAGCGTGGCCGTACCCACGCCCGGCAAGGGACAGTTGCTGGTGAAGGTGGCCGCCGCCGGCGTCAACCGCCCGGACGTGCTTCAGCGCACCGGCGCCTATCCTCCGCCCAAGGGCGCCTCCGAATTGCCGGGGCTGGAGATCTCCGGCGAAGTCGTCGGCATTGGTGAAGGCGTCTCGCGCTTCCGCAAGGACGACAAGATCTGCGCCCTCGTCTCTGGCGGCGGCTACGCGGAATACTGCCTCGCCGATGAATCCGCCTCGCTTCCAGTCCCCGCCGGCCTCGGCATGATCGAGGCCGCGGCCCTGCCCGAAACCTTCTTCACCGTCTGGCATAATGTCTTCGAGCGCGGCGCGCTGAAGCCGGGCGAGTGGCTGCTCGTCCACGGCGGCTCGAGCGGCATTGGCACCACCGCCATCCAGCTCGCCGCGGCCATGGGCGCGAAGGTGCTGGCGACTGCGGGTTCCGCCGACAAGTGCCGCGCCTGCGAAAAACTGGGCGCCGCGCGCGGCGTCAATTACCGCGAGGAAGACTTCGTCGAAGTGACAAAGCAGGAGACCGACGATCATGGCGCCGACGTCATTCTCGACATGGTTGGCGGCAGCTATATCGAGCGCAATTTCATCGCCGCCGCGCCGGACGGGCGCATTGTCCAGATCGCCTTCCTCGGCGGACCAAAAGCAGAAGTGAACTTTACCCGGCTGATGCTGAAGCGGCTGACCTTTACCGGCTCGACGCTGCGCGCGCGAACTGCGGACGTGAAGGCGGGCATCGCCAAAGCGCTGGAAAAGAACGTGTGGCCGCTGATCGAGGCAGGCAAGGTGAAGCCGGTGATCGACCAGGCCTTCCCCCTCGCCGACGCCGCCAAGGCCCATGCGCGCATGGAATCCAGCGCCCATATCGGCAAGATCATGTTGAAAGCCTGAAGGCTCACTGCCGCTTCAGCTGCGCGCAGGCGCGCTGCACGCCGCGCTGGCACATAGTCTTGCAGTGATCGAGATTGCCGTCCTTGCACAATCCCTGCGCGGCGGGCGCGGCGACCGCCGGCTGCGACGCCGCATCCGGCGGCGGTAAGGGCGGCAACCGGTAGAGGGAAACCGCATTCTGGTGACCAATCTTGCGCGCAAGATCGGGCGGCAGCAGTGACAGGAATTGCCGCGTCGCCTGCAGCCGTCGCTCCACTGTCATGGAGAATTCGCCAATCGGACTGGCCTCCATGTTTGTCGGATCCGCGAAAAAGGAATCGCTGCCAATCACGAAGCGGTCGGAGTGACGGCGCAACAGGTCCAGCCAGGCGCTGTCTACGCCGTTCCCTGCCAGCAGCTTGTTGAAAGTGTTTGCCTGACCGCCCGTGACCTTTAGCGACATGTAGAGATTGGCGTGGCGGTCCATAAGCGCTCCGATGGCGGCCGGGGTGAAATCGCCCACGTGATCGGTGCCGCCATGGGCCCAGACGATCTTCGCCTTGGGATTGTGCGCCAGCAGCTTTTCAAGACCCGGCAGCGTCGCGGGAAGACTCATTGGATTTTTCGGATTGGCGGCGAGTTGCTTCGGCAGCGGCCCCTGCGCGGCGACCGCATCCATATGCAGATCGATGGGCACATCCAGTCCGGCGGCGATGTCGGCGAGATACAGCAGCAGCGGATGATCGGCTGGCGCATAGGTATAGCCGTGGCTGGACGACAGCGACAGGTGCAGCGTCCCCATCTCGCCATAGCCCGCGGCGCCTGCCTTGACAGCCTCCCTGGCGGCGCGCGCGAAGTCCGCGCGCACCCCTGCATCGATGCTAAGGTCATTTGCGACACCATGCAGGATCGGATTGAGCGAACCGCCTCCGGCCATGAAACTGAAACGTTCGCCATGAGGGGCAATGGCAGGCGCGAAATCCGGATACTCCTGATTTCCTTTAACGCCCGGCGCTCGTGGCGGCGACATGACGAGCGCCCGCGCGATCCCGTAGGCGTCCATCAGCCCCAGCGCCGCCCTGACGGGCCGCTGG
>JAYZVT010000432.1:0-6773 GCA_036155355.1 Pseudomonadota bacterium | reverse complement strand
ATCAGGTTCGAGGCGCCGTTGACGACTTCGGGGTGATCGGTGAATGACGGCGACGCGTTGACGAAACCGTTCAGGCGCACGCAGCGGCGGATTCGATCGAGATCGCCAAGCGCTGCCTTGGCCTGGGCAAGGATATTGACGGCACAGGCGCGTGCGGCCCTTTGCCCGTCCTCCACCTTGTAGCCTTCGCCCAGCCTGCCGCTGAACGCCTCGCCGCCCGCTATGAGGGGTAACTGGCCGGAAACAAAAAGGAAATCATCGACAAGCACGAAGGGCACATAATTCGCCGCCGGCGCCGCCGGGGCGGGCAGTTCAATCCCCAGTGACTTCAGGCGTTGCGCGATCTGTCCTGCCATAATTCGTTTCCTTTTGTGGGTTTAGGTCAGAGGACTGGGTTCCGGGGCTCTATCGTGGAATCCTGCGTGGCTAGGGAGTATTCTAGGCGCGAGGGGCAGGCGCAAGGTGGATGCTTGCGCGCCCCGACAATTATCTGCTGGGGACAACGATTTTCATGAAGGATACGAATTGCTGCCTGACTGGCCGCGGCAGCGTCAGCTTTGCCGCCGCAATTCTCGGCTCCGTTGTGCTGTTGCAAGGCGCTCCCGCACGGGCTGTTCCGTCCGGAGCATCGGTGCTAGCGCCGCATCGTGCCATCTATGACATGAAGCTCGACGAGACCAAGCCCGCGTCCGGCGTCACGAACTACAATGGCCGTCTCGTCTTCGAAGTCACGGGCTCGCCCTGCGAGGGCTACACGGTCAACATGCGTCATGTGGTCCGTCTGACCGACAGCGCCGGCCAGGCCATGCTGATGGACCGGCGCTCCTCCACCTGGGAGCAGGGCGACGGCAGCGAATTCCGCTTCAACTATTCCAACTACGTGGACGAGAAACTGAGCGAGTCCACCAGCGGCTCAGCCTTCCGCGGCGCCGTGCCGAATGAGTTGGACATACAGATCAAGAAGCCGGAACAGTCGAACCGCAAGCTCGGCGGGAGCATGCTGTTTCCCACACAGCACAGCCTTGCCATCCTCAATGGCGCGCAGTCGGGCAAATCGGTCGTCCAGTCCAAGGTTTTCGAAGGCTTCGAGAAGGAAGAGCGCGTCTTCAACACAACGGCCTTCATCGGCAAGCAGACGCCTCCGGGGGCGGACGGCCAACTGGACGAGGTGGAGAACGGCAAGGTGTTGTCCACGCTTCCCTCATGGCCGGTGACGATCAGCTATTTCGACGGCAAGGGGGGCGGCGAAGAGACGCCGTCCTACGAGATCCGCTTCAAAATGTTCGCCAACGGTGTCAGCCGCGACCTGTCCATCGACTATGGCAGCTTTGCCATTCGTGGGTCCCTGCGCTCACTCGAATTTCTGAAGACCGCCGACTGCAAATAGCCGCTGCCCTGAGGCAGGTGTCAGCCGGCCTCGTCCCACAACCGCGCGGCCCCACGCACACCGCTTGCGTCGCCGTGGACAGGCGGGCGTATGTCGACGCGCTGGTCATCGCTGAACAGCCACGGAGCGACTTGCGCCGGCAGCATGGCATAGAGATGCTCTAGCCGGGAGAGGCCGCCGCCGAGCACGATTACTTCCGGATCGAAAACATTGATGATCGACGCAAGTCCGCGCGCAAGCCGGGAGGAATGACGCTCCAGCGTCGCCTTCGCCGCCTCGTCACCCTGCGCGGCCCGCGCAGCGATCGTCTCTCCCTTGAGCCGTTCTCCCGTGTGCCGCTCGTAGTCGGCGGACATTGCAGGGCCGCTGACCCATGCTTCCATGCAACCATGCTTGCCGCACCAGCATACCGGCGCATCCATTTCCGACGCGTCGGGCCAGGGCAGGGGGTTGTGGCCCCACTCCCCACCGGTGCCGCGTGGTCCGTCGATCAGGCGTCCATGGCTGACGAGGCCGCCGCCGCAACCCGTGCCCAGTATGACGCCGAACACGCTGGTCCGGCCTGCCCCGGCACCATCCGCGGCTTCCGACAGCGCGAAGCAGTTGGCATCGTTGGCGATGCGGACCTCGCGCTTTAGCCGAACCGTCAGGTCGCGGCCGAGGGGGCGTCCGTTGAGCCAGGTCGAATTGGCGTTCTGCACCAGTCCGGACGAGGGCGCGAGGGACCCCGGGATGCCAATGCCGATGCTGGGGTGGCCGCCGCTGGCAAGGTCCGCCCGTTCTATCGCCCCCGCGATGGCGTCCAGGGTCAGTTCGTAGCTGCCTCGCGGAGCCGCCATCCTGTCCGTATGCAGGACCCTCTCGCCATCGCCGAAAACGATTGTGGCTATCTTGGTGCCTCCGAGATCAAGCCCCAGGCGCGTCTTGGCGGAGTTCATTCGCCTCCGTCTCCGTCGCCGTCATCATCCCCGCCGTCGTCAAGGTCGCCATTCCCGGAAAGGCTGCCCAGCCGTCTTGCGGCCTCGGCGACCGTGGAGGGGTTGCGCCCTGTATTGGCTGCGAAGGTCATCAGCAGGGCCTCGTCTCCGGTAAGGTGTTCGAGAGCCGAAGCGAGCAGGGCCTGCCTCGAGCCGGGGTCCCTGAGCGATTGAGGGGTCCAACCGGTAAGGCCGAGAAACCGGGCGAGCCGGTCCTCGTCACCTCCCAGAAAGGTTAAGGCGTCAATTGCCAGGGCCTGAGCGGCGTCCTGGTCCATAGGTGTTTGATTCATGGCCGGATTTTTGGAGAAGCCGGCCCCGGGCGCAAGGAATTCGGCGACTCTTAAACAGTTGGTTACAGATTCAGGCCAAACTTTCCTCGATTTGGCCGAGTTGAATCAAAACCAAGAACGGCACCGTCGGCCGCCCAGGGGCACAGGCAATGGAATTTTCCGGCGACTCCATCGATTATCAGGACCATGACTTCCCAACGGTGAGCGCCATGGCCAAGACTGTCCTGATTGTCGAGGACAACGAACTCAATATGAAGCTGTTCCGGGACCTGCTCGGGGCGCACGGCTATCAGACCATTCAGACCCGCAACGGGATGGAGGCTCTGACGCTTGCGCGCAAGCACAAGCCCGATCTCATTCTCATGGATATCCAGTTGCCCGAAGTGTCGGGTCTCGACGTGACCAGGTGGCTGAAGGAAGACGACGACCTGCGCGACATTCCGGTCATCGCCGTGACCGCCTTCGCCATGAAGGGCGACGAGGAGCGGATCCGCGAAGGTGGCTGCGAGGCCTACATTTCCAAGCCCATTTCCGTGTCCACATTCTTCGACACGGTGCGCCAGTTCATCGGCGAAAATGGCTAGCGGCGGGCAGGGGAAGCAGACATGACCGCACGCGTTCTCGTCGTTGACGACATCGAAGCCAATGTCAGGCTGCTCGAGGCGCGCCTGACGGCGGAGTATTTCGAGACGACGACCGCCCGCAGCGGAGCGGAGGCGCTTGAAATCTGTTCGCGCCAGGGCGTGGACGTCATCCTGCTCGACGTCATGATGCCGGGCATGGACGGCTTCGAGGTTTGCCGCCGTCTCAAGGCCAACGCAGCCACCGCGCATATCCCCGTGGTCATGGTCACGGCTCTGGACCAGCCTTCGGACCGTATCCAGGGACTGGACGCCGGCGCCGACGACTTCCTCACCAAGCCCGTTGATGAAGTAGCCCTGATTACGCGGGTCAAGAATCTCGCGCGCCTGAAGACACTGACCGACGAGATGCTGATGCGCGCCTCGACAAGCGAGCAGCTGGGGCTGCCGGGCGAAGGCGGCGACGAGGCCCATTTCGCCGGACATGGCGGGCGCATCCTGCTCGTGGAGGATCATGCCCGTTCGGCAGAGCGCATTGTTGGCGCACTGTCTGGCGATCACACCGTGGTCACGGAGGCCGACCCGCAGCAGGCTCTGTTGATGCTGCCGGATGATTCATTCGACTTGATGATCGTCAGCCTCAGCCTTGCAGGGGCCGACGGCTTGCGACTGTGTTCGCAAGTGCGCTCGCTGGACCGCGTGCGCCAGCTACCGATACTTATTCTCGTCGAGCCGGGCGACGACAGCCGCCTGCTCCGCGGACTGGACATGGGCGTCAACGACTATCTGGTCCGGCCGATCGAGAAGAACGAGCTGATCGCCCGGGTGCGCACCCAGGTGCGCCGCAAGCGCTATGGCGATTTCCTCAAGGGACGCATCGAGGAAAGCGTCGAAATGGCGATTACTGACGCCCTGACCGGCCTCTATAACCGCCGCTACATGGAAAGCCATCTCAAGACACTGGTCGACGAAGCCGTCCAGCGAGGCAAGGCCCTGGCGCTGATGATCGCCGATATCGATTTCTTCAAGTCGATAAACGATACTTATGGCCACGATGCCGGCGACCTTGTCCTGCAGGAGTTCGCCAACCGGGTGCGCAAGAATGTGCGCGGCATCGACCTGGCCTGCCGGATGGGCGGCGAGGAGTTCGTCGTCATCATGCCGGATACGGACCTGTCCCGCGCCTATCTGGTCGCCGAGCGGCTGCGCCAGTGCGTTTCAGGCGTACCGTTCCTGCTGCCCGACGGCAAGCAGGCTGACATCACAGCCAGCGTTGGCGTGGCCGCGCTGGAGAGTATCAATGACACGCCAGGCACCCTGCTGAAGCGGGCCGACCAGGCTCTGTATTCTGCCAAACGCGACGGTCGCAACCGGGTTGTCGCCGACGCCGCCTGAGCGGATTCCACCCCAATATTGGCTGTTTTCGGAACTTCCCGGGGGGCCTCATGCCTCGCCAACGGGTGCCGTTTTGCCGCGGAGCGAAGCTCACGCGGAAGTTGAGTGTTTAACGTTAACACTTTACTCTGGCATGGATTTTCGTGTAATGGCGTTGCTGGAAGATTGAATTCTGGAGCGCCCAAGCTACGGTGTGGTAAGAATCTGGAGCGGCGTGACGGATTGCAGGAGGCAGTGGGGGAATTCAATGCCGGCCGGTAGGCCGAACCCCTCATTCAGCCTTTTGATTTACGGAATAACCCTACGGAGTGCTCAGGTCCGCCGCATCTCCTGGGTCCGTGGGGTTTGGCCGGCCGGCGAGCGGCTTGAGTGGCCTCCTCGTTAGTGCCGTCTTACCGGTCGGCCACCAGGTCAAATGTCCAAACCCTCTTTGGTGCATTTGGCTTGTTGGCCAGTCCCGCTCGCCATATCGGAACAACCCCGCTGCCGAGTGGTGAAGCGGGGCTGGCTATTAATCCTGAACCAGGGTCCGGAAATGCGACAGGGCGCCCGCAAGGACGCCCCTGTATCGCGCCTTCGGGCGCTACTTGATCTTCGCTTCCTTGAACTCGACGTGCTTCTTCGCGACCGGGTCGTACTTCTTCTTGACCATCTTTTCGGTCATGTTGCGCGGGTTCTTTTTGGTCACGTAGTAGAAGCCGGTGCCAGCCGAGCTGACGAGCTTGATTTTCTGCGTAATCGGTTTGGCCATTCTGTCCTCCGCGGCGCCGGGGCCGGATTTGCGCGCACAGTATAGCGGGCGCGGACGTTGTCAAGGCGACGTTCTAGAGCAGTTCCCGCCTGAAATTGGCGCCGCGCTTGAAGTAAAATGGCACCGGTGCGTCCGGCCAGGGCGGTGGGCCGTCCTTCAGCCTGTCGCCCAGCTCTCCGAGCACCTTGAGCGTGATATTGGGCACGTCCAGCCGGCAGGCATCCGCCAGCGTCAGCCAGTGCAGGTCGAGCAGTTCCCGGTTGTCCGGTTCGATCCGGTGCACGATTAGCCCGGCGTCAACGCAGAAGAACCGGGCATCAAAGCGGCGCGAGCGTCCCGGCGGCGTGATCGCGCGGCAGAAATATCCGATCGGCGCCAGGTCCGGCACCACGCCATGTCCAAAGAAGGCGCTCCACGCGGCTGAGCGAGTTTGCGGCGTTGCCGCCCGTTTGCCGATCAGGAGCCCGGTCTCCTCGAATGTCTCCCGGATCGCCGCGAGCGCCAGCGCGCTGGCCCGGCGTGCACTTGGCCTGCCCTTCATCTCCAGTTGCAGCTTGCCGGCAAGGCTGTCCGGTACGGCGAGCGATGCCGCAAGGCTGAGGTCGTCCCGGTCAACACGCCCGCCGGGGAACACGAATTTGCCTGGCATGAACACATGCTTGTCGCTGCGCCGCCCCATCAGCACCTTTGGCTCGCTCTGGCTGCGATCCACGACGATCAGCGTTGCCGCGTCGCGCGGCCGCATATTCGGGTGCCGTTCGGGCTGAGACGATGTGGCTCCGGTCCTGGTCATGGCCGGCTGGCTAGCGTGCGAAACTGTCAGTTTCCGGAGGGGCCTCCGGGCCACCGAAGCCGTGCATCCTCAGCGACCATTGCAGGCCGATCAGGGCCCCCTTCACCGGTTGCAGCAGAAACAGTGACATGGCCACCGCCGCCGTCGGCCAGATCAGCATGTGCACCCAGATTGGCGGGGCGTAGGCCATCTCGACCGACAGCAACGCCGGCACGATCAGATGGCCGACTATAAGCATGGTGAAATAGGGCGGTGCGTCGTCCGCGCGCTGGTGGTGCATTGGCTCGGCACAATGGGGGCAATGGTCCACCGGCTTCAGGAAGGCGCGGAAGAGGGAACCGATGCCGCAATTGGGACAGCGCCGGGCAAGGCCGCGCAGGATCGACTGCATGGCTTTGCGGTCGTCCGGTGCCCGCGCCGATGTCCAGTGATGGGTGCGAAGCTTGGAGTCGTTCATGGCTGGGACCAATATTCGATTTCGTCCAAGGGAGGAAGCGCTTCTGGCGCCGCCAAACGTAAGCCCCAGCGCCCCCATGTCTTCGCCGTCCCCCGATGGCCGCGCATGCCCCAACGCGGCCGCTTGCCGCCCACACGCC
>JAYZVT010000431.1:0-4739 GCA_036155355.1 Pseudomonadota bacterium | reverse complement strand
GGCACCTCCATCGCCCGGCCACTGATCGCCAAGCGGCTGGTGGAAATCGCGCGGGAGTCCGGCGCCGACGCGGTCGCCCATGGTGCTACCGGTAAAGGCAACGACCAGGTCCGTTTCGAGCTGACCGCCTATTCGCTCAACCCGGACATCAAGGTGATCGCGCCCTGGCGCGAGTGGGAATTCAAGTCGCGCGAAGATCTCATTGCCTTCGCCGAGAAGCACCAGATTCCGGTCCCCAAGGACAAGCGGGGCGAAGCACCCTTTTCCGTGGATGCCAACCTCCTTCACTCCTCCTCGGAAGGAAAGGTGCTGGAAAACCCGGCGACAGAGCCGCCGGACTATGTGTTCATGCGTACGGTCGCGCCTCAGGACGCGCCCGACCGGACGACGGAAATCGAGATCGGCTTCGAGAAGGGCAACCCCGTCTCGCTCAACGGCAAGAAACTTTCTCCCGCTGCCCTGCTCGCCGCGCTCAACGACTTGGGCCGCGACAACGGCATTGGCCGCGTGGACCTTGTTGAGAACCGCTTCGTCGGCATGAAGTCGCGCGGCATCTACGAGACGCCAGGCGGCACCATCCTCTTGTCCGCCCACCGCGCCATCGAATCGCTGACGCTCGACCGTGAGGCGGCCCACCTCAAGGATGCGCTCATGCCCCGCTATGCGGAGCTGGTCTATTACGGCTTCTGATTCGCGCCCGAGCGCGAGATGCTGCAGGCGCTGGTGGACAAGTCCCAGGAATTCGTCACCGGCACAGTGAAGCTGAAGCTCTACAAGGGCAACGTCATCGTCGCCGGCCGCGCCTCGCCATATTCGCTCTACTCGGAGGACCTCGTCACCTTTGAAGACGACAAGGGCGCCTACGACCAGAAGGACGCCGAAGGCTTCATTCGGCTTAATGCCCTGCGGCTGCGCAGCCTCGCGGCGCGGAAACGCAAGCGCTAGGCGCTTGTGCGCCGGGGCATTGCGTCGGCCCCGTCACCGGTCCAGCGCGCCCGTCTCCAGCCAGTGCCGTGCCACGAGCCGTGAGCCATAGCGCGACAGGTGCACCTGGTCCCGGTACACGGGCTGACCCTCATGCAGTCCCCGGCACTCCTTGGCGTCGCACAGGAGCCCCGCCGGATTGAGCACGCGCACCTGCGGGAACGCCGCAAGGATCTTGTCGAGGTCGGTCTCGTAGCCGTCGAGGTAGCGCCGCATCAGTCCTGCATCGATGCTGCACGCCCGCGCGACGCTGAAGCTGCGCGACCGCACCAGGCAGGAGCGCGGGTTGTAGTCGATCTCAGGTATCTGCTTGATGAGGATGACGGTCTTGCCGCTCCCCGTCAGCAGCCGCAAGGTCGCCTCCAGCTGCCTGCGGAACACCGCGTATCCGGCCCCCCCCGACGTGTCTCCGATCGTCCAGTATGGCGATTTGTCCGGAGCGTCGCTGAAGCGCGTGCCGACCATGTAGAGATGCCAGTTCGCGGCGAGTATGACGGTGTGGATGGATGGGCTCGCCGCCACCTGAGCAAGGAAATCGTTGCCTTTGTGGCACCAGTCGTTGCCGCCTGTGGTCACTCGGCTGGTTATCTCCAGCAGCGGCGGGCAGCCCGCGCTTCCGAGCAGCGCCAGGTTTTCGCCGCGGGAGATGTAGGCTTCGGCGAGACCGGGGAAGAAGTGATGCGCGTGGCTGTCGCCTATCAGTGCCACACTGGGCGGCTCGTTGTTGGCGCTGTGACACCAGCCGCTTCCCGCGATGGCGGCCCTGCACGCTTCCTGCGGATAGTTGTCGAACAGGGCGCCGCCTCGTCTGACTTCTTCATCCAGAATCTTCAGCCGAGCTTCCACCTCGGCGATACCGGATCGCCCGGGAAGACCCTTGCCGGCGAATATGGCTGCGCCCGCCGCGCCGGTGAGGAGCAGCACCGCCAGCAGGGCAAGCGCCAGGCGCGGCCCGCCCCTGCGCCGCAGTGGCGTTTCAATGAAGCGGCAGGTGGCCCATGACAGCACCAACGCCAGCCCCAGAAGCGCGATGCGGGTTCCGCGCACCGGGAAATTGCTGCCGAGCGTCGCCGCGACCGAGAGCAGCATCCAGTGCCACAGATAGAGCGGATAGCTGATTAGGCCGATCCACACCATCGGCGGACTGGCAAGCATGCGCCGGTTCGGCCAGCAATCAGGTGATGCGGCGATGACCAGCGCCGCACCCAGCGTCGGCAGCAGCGCGTTGAATCCCGGATAGGGCGTCTTGTCGTCGAGTGCAAAGGCGGCGAAGGCAATGAGGCCAAGCCCGGCGAAGGAAAGCAGCGCATCGCCTTGCCCGGCATTCTCGCCGAAGACTCCGTTTTGCGGCAGCCTGCCCGACCAGCGGGCATAAGCAAGAACCGAGCCAAGAAGCAGCTCCCAGGCGCGCGCATATGGCATGTAGAAGGCGAGGCTGGCGGAGACACTGAGTGCGTGCAGATTGAGAACGAAGGAAACCACAGCCAGCAGCGCGATCGGCGCTAGCGGCCATTTCGTCCGCCGCACCAGCAGCAACAGGACGAGTGGCCAGACCAGATAATACTGCTCCTCGATGGCCAGCGACCACAGATGCAGCAGCGGCTTGTAGAGGGCGCTCTCGTCGAAATAGCCCGCCTCCGTCCACAGGATGAAATTCGACAGGTACAGCGCCGCAGCGGCTACGTGCTTGCCGAGGGATTCGTACTCTGCCGAGGTGAATGTGAACCAGGCGAAGCCGATCAGGCACGCCAGTAGCGTGATAAGCGCCGGGAACAGCCGCAGCGCCCGGCGGCTGAGGAAGCGCACCATGCTGAACGACTTCGCACCTATGCTGTCGAGCAGGATCCCGGTTATGAGATAACCCGAAATGACAAAGAACACATCGACGCCGGCAAATCCGCCGGGCATGTGGTTCGGGAAATAGTGGTAGCCCACGACCAGCAGGATCGCGACGGCGCGCAGGCCGTCCACATCGGCCCGGTAGCCATGTCCCTGTCCCGCGGGCGTCAGCCGCAGCAAGGCCCGCAGGCGCACAAGCAGCGACTTGCTGGAACCGCTTTCAGACGCATGGGAAGATGTGGAGAAAGCCATGCGATTCCCTGCCGAGGGCGACGGACGCCATGTGCAATTCCGGCGCATAGAAACGCAGCCGCGCCGCAGCGGCAATCGAAAACCATCCGCCATCGTCGAATGCATATGCTTGCCCGCCGGGCCAAGCCGGTGCATCACTCGTTGCCGCCCCGTATTCGGGTAAGTCATGACTGCCGGTTCCTCGACGCTCGTCCTACTCGTCTTCACCGCCGTCTATCTCGGCATGGCGCTCGGGCGCGTCCCCGGACTTGTGCTCGACCGCACCGGCGTTGCCTTGCTCGGTCTCATTGTCCTGCTCGCTTCGGGCGCACTGACCCTGGCTGAAGCGGGCGCGGCGACCGACCTGCCTACGCTCGCGCTGCTCTTCGCGCTGATGATCGTCTCGGCCCAGTTTCAGGGTTCCGGCTTCTATTCGCTCTGCGCGGGCGCTGTGACGCGGGCCGCGGCCAGTCCCACCCGGCTGCTGGCGCTTCTCGTCGCCGTCACCGGCGTCTTGTCGGCGCTGCTTACCAACGACGTTGTGGTCTTTGCCATGACGCCGCTGGTCTGCGCCGGCCTGACCGCGCGCGGCCTCGACCCCCGGCCTTATCTGGTCGCGCTGGCGGGCGCGGCAAACGCAGGCTCCGCGGCGACTCTCATCGGCAATCCGCAGAACATCCTTATCGGCCAGAAGGGCGGACTGGATTTCTGGACCTATGCGCTATGGGCCGCCCCCGTGGCCGCACTGTCACTTGCCGTCGTCTTTGTCTGTGTGCGGCTCACCTGGAGCAAGAGCCTCGCGCAGACCGTCTTGCCGCCGCCGCGCCAGTCCGCAATCGCCATCGACCGTTTCCAGATCGCCAAGGGCGTTGCCGGACTGCTCCTGCTGATTGTTCTGTTCGCCACCGACCTTCCGCGCGAGATAGGCGCGCTCGCCGTGGCAGGCCTGCTGCTGCTCTCGCGCCGCATGTCCTCCCGCGACATGATCGGCAGCGTGGACTGGCACTTGCTGCTGCTGTTCGTCTGCTTGTTCGGGGTCACGGCGGCATTCGCAGCGACCGGCCTTGCTGGAGAGGCAATCGGCTGGATGGCCGCATCGGGACTGTCGCCCGACCGTCTCGCCGTTCTGGCACCGGCTACTCTGGCGCTGTCCAACAGCATCGGCAACGTGCCGGCCGTGGTGCTCATGCTGGCGCTTCTTCCCCAACTTGGCGAAGGCGCGATGGTGGCACTGGCCGTGCTCTCTACGCTTGCCGGCAACCTGCTGCTCACCGGTTCCATGTGCAACATCATCGTGGCGGAGCGGGCGCAGGCCTCCGGCGCCCGGCTTGGTTTTGCCGATTTCGCCCGCTCTGGCATCCCAATGACTCTCGTCTCCATGGCGCTCGCCTGCCTGTTTCTGTGGGCCGCGGGGGTTGTTCGCCTTTAGCCATGTTAAAACTCCAGACATGACTGCTATCGGCACTGAACATGTGGCCATCGCCGCTTCTCTCGCCACCCATGGCCTTGCGTTGTTTGGACCGGTGCCTGCTGACGAAAGCGACGGCTTGCCGGCTTTGGCAGCGGGCAAGCCCGCCCGCTCTATCCTACTCGCCGCCAATGCCGGCTCGGCATTCTGGCCGCATTTTGCCGCCGCGCCGGAGTTTTCCGACGGCGGCCGGCACCCCCTCAACCGCTGGTCCTTC
>JAYZVT010000430.1:0-8428 GCA_036155355.1 Pseudomonadota bacterium | reverse complement strand
AGGCGCCGATCATCGTCACCTTCCTGACGCCGAAGGACCCAAGGTTCGATTTCCAGACCTTCTACGACCGCCTGCGCGAGAGGGGCTACGTCATCTATCCCGGAAAGCTGACGGTGGCCGACACATTCCGCATCGGCTGCATTGGCCGGCTCGGCACGGCCGAGATCGAGGGCGCGCTGGCGGCCATCGAGACGACATTGCGCGAGTTGGGCGTGGCGAATTGCGCGCCCGTCGCGGCCTGAAGCAACATGCAAGACAGCAGGAGGATGGCCCAGTCATGAGCAGAAACCGGACAGTCACCGTCAACGGCCGCGACTACCAATGGCCTGTCGCGCCGGTCGTGGTCATCTGCTGCGACGGCAGCGAACCGGACTACATGGAAGTCGCCCTCAGCAAGGGACTGATGCCGAACCTGCAGCGGATCATCGGCAAGGGCGATAACCTGCGCGGCTATTCGGTGGTGCCAAGCTTCACCAACCCGAACAATCTTTCGATCGTCACGGGACGCCCCCCGGCGGTGCACGGCATCTCCGGCAACTACTTCCTCGACCCGGACACGGGTAAGGAAGTGATGATGAACGACCCGAAGTTCCTGCGCGCGCCGACGATCTTCGAAGGCTTCCAGAAGGCCGGTGCCCGGATCGCGGTGGTGACAGCCAAGGACAAGCTGCGTCTCTTGCTCGGCAACGGACTCAAGTTCGATGGCACGGCCATCTGCTTCTCCTCCGAAAAGGCCGACAAGGCGACGGTCGGCGGCAACGGCATCGACAAGATCTGCGAGATGGTGGGCATGGGGGTGCCGGAGGTATATTCCGCCGAATTGTCCGAATTCGTCTTCGCGGCGGGCGTCAAGCTGCTCGACACTTTCAAGCCCGACCTGATGTACCTGTCCACTACCGACTACGTTCAGCACAAATACGCGCCCGGCTCCGACGGCGCCAATGCCTTCTATGCCATGATGGACAAATATCTGGGCCAGCTGGACAAGGCCGGCGCCATCATCGTGCTGACCGCCGATCACGGCATGAAGGCCAAGACGCTGCCGGACGGCAGTCCCGACGCCTTCTACCTGCAGGACCTGCTGGACGAGTGGCTGGGGAAGGACAAGGCCAAGGTTATCCTGCCGATCACCGACCCTTACGTGGTTCATCACGGGGCGCTCGGCTCCTTCGCCACAGCCTATCTCGACGACAGCGTGGACGCGGGCGCGCTGATCAAGCGTCTCAAGGCGCTGCCCGGCATCGACGCGGTGCATGACGGCGATACCGGCTGCAAGGTGTTCGAGCTGCCGCGCGACCGCATGGGCGACCTGATCGTGGTATCGGGCGGCAGCAAGGTACTCGGTACGCGCGCCAGCGAGCACGACCTCTCCGCGCTGAAGGAGCCGCTGCGTTCCCATGGCGGCCTGACCGAGCAGGAGATCCCCATTATCGTCAATCGCAAGACGGCGCGGCTCGGCGAGCGCCTGCGCAACTTCGATGCCTTCTCCATCGGCCTCAACCATATCGCCAGCGCCGCCAAGGCCGCTGAATAGGAGGTTTTCCATGAACCAGATGTCCACAAAGCGTCCCGTCATTCAGGAATCCATGCGCATCGGCGGCCGGAAGGTCTCCACCAAGGAGGTGATCGAGGTTCGCTATCCCTACACCGACGAAGTGATCGGCACGGTGCCGGCTGGCGGCGCCGAACATGCGGCGGAAGCCTTCGAGATCGCCGCGAAATACAAGCCGAAGCTGACCCGCTACGAGCGTCAGCAGATCCTGTTCAAGGCGGCGGAGCTGATCCGGCAGCGGCGGGAGTCCATCGCCGACGTGCTGACGCTTGAGCTTGGCATCTGCAAGCAGCACTCGCTCTACGAGACCGGGCGCTCCTACGACGTGTTCACGCTCGCCGGTCAGCTCGCCATCCTCGACGACGGGCAGATCTTCTCCTGCGACCTGACGCCGAACGGCAAGCCGCGCAAGATCTACACCAAGCGCGAGCCGGTCCGGGCCATATCGGCCATTACTCCCTTCAATCATCCGCTGAACATGGTGGCGCACAAGGTGGCTCCGGCCATCGCCACCAACAACTGCGTGGTCTGCAAGCCGACCGAGCTGACGCCGCTGACGGCTATCACGCTGGCCGATATCCTGTACGAGGCGGGTCTGCCGCCGGAAATGTTCCAGATCGTCACCGGCTGGCCGAAGGACATCGGCGGCGAGATGATCACCAACGAAAACATCGACATCATCACCTTCACCGGCGGCGTGCCCGTCGGCAAGATGATCGCCGAGAAGGCCGGCTACAAGCGCGCGGCGCTGGAGCTGGGCGGCAACGACCCGCTGATCGTGCTGAACGACCTGAACGATGCCGACCTCGACAAGGCGGCGGCGATCGCGGTCGCGGGCGCGACGGCCAATTCCGGCCAACGCTGCACGGCGATCAAGCGCATCCTCGTGCAGGAGAGCATCGCCGACAAATTCGTGCCACTGGTGCTGGAGAAAGCGAAGAAGATCAAATTCGGCGATCCGGAGGACCCGGAGACCCAGCTTGGCTGCGTCATCCACGAGCAGGCGGCCGCCACCTTCGAGCGCCGCGTCTATGATGCGACAAAGCAGGGCGCGAAGGTGCTCTACGACCCAGGCCGCAAGGGCGCGCTGCTGCCGCCCATCGTGGTGGACCACGTGCCCCATGCGAGCGAACTGGTGTTCGAGGAGACGTTCGGGCCGATCGTGCCCATCGTGCGGGTTCCCGATAACGACAAGGAACTCATGGCAATTTCCAACTCCACGCCTTTCGGCCTCTCCGCCGGCGTGTGCACCAACCGGCTCGACCGCATTACCGCCTTCATCGAAGGACTGGATGTGGGTACGGTCAACATCTGGGAAGCGCCCGGCTACCGCATCGAGATGTCCCCCTTTGGCGGCATCAAGGACTCAGGTAATGGTGTGAAGGAAGGCGTTCTGGAGGCAATGAAGTTCTTTACCACCATCAAGACCTACTCGTTGCCTTGGCCGGTCTGACCCTGGGCGCCGGAGGCGCCCGCCGATGATGGAGATTTCCGGCACGAAGCTGCTGATCCTGATCGCGGGCAGCGCCGCCCTGCTGCTGTGGGGCGCGCGCATGACCCGCACGGGCATGACGCGCGCTTTCGGCAGCGCCATACGTTCCGGTCTCAAGGCGCGCACCACCAACCGCTACAACGCCGCCTTCCTCGGCATGCTGGCGGCGGCGGCGCTGCAAAGCTCCACCGCGGTCGGCCTGCTCGCGGCATCATTCGCCACGTCCGGCGCGATCACAGTCGGCGCGGGACTGGCGGTCATGCTTGGAGCGGATGTGGGCAGCGCGGTGATCGCCCAGATCCTGTCGCTGAAGGTTTACGAACTCTGGCCGATCCTGTTCTTCTTCGGCTATGTCGTCCACGCCATCTTCAGCGAGCGCAATGTGCTCGGTAAGCAATCGGGCCGTATTCTCCTCGGTCTCGGGCTGATCCTGCTGTCGCTGGGAACGCTGGCTTCGGCGGCGTCTGTCGTGCAGGCGAGCGACCTGGTTCACAGCCTGCTGAAGGGCCTTGCCAGCGAGCCGCTGATCGCGCTGATCGTCGCGGCGCTGCTGACCTGGCTGGCTCACTCCAGCCTTGCCATCCTGCTGCTGCTGGTGGTGCTGGCAAACAGCGGCGTGCTGGCGCACGAGCACCTGCCCTATTACCTCGTTCTGGGTGTCAATGCCGGCGCGGGACTGCCCGCGCTCGTACTCGGGCTGTCGGAGGCGCCGCCGGCGCGCCGCATCCTCGTGGGCAATTTCATCTTCCGGCTGACGGGCGTCATCCTGACCGCCGTGTCGCTGGACTACTGGATACCGGCGATCACTTCGCTCGACGTCGGCCTCGGCCAGCGTCTCATCGTGCTGCATATCGCCTTCAACGTGGTTCTGCTGCTCACATTTATATGGTTCGTGGACAACCTAGCCGAACTGCTGCGCAAGGCCGTGCCGGATGCGCCAAAGCCGCCGGAGGATCAGATCATCGGCTATCTCGATCCGTCGGCGAAGGATGTGCCCGATCTGGCGCTGTCGGCGGCAGCGCGCGAAACGCTGCGCATGGTGGATATCGTGGAGCTGATGCTGCGCAAGGCGGTCGAGGCGCTGAAAACCAACGATGCGAAGCTGTGCGAAGAGACGCGGCGGCTCGATGACGGCGTGGACAAGCTTTATGGCGACATCAAGCTCTATATCACCGACATGTCGCGCTCGGAGATGGACGACGGGGAAAGCGCGCGCGCTTTCGAGATCATTTCCTTCACCACCAATCTCGAACATGCGGGCGACACCATCGAGCGCAGCCTGCTCGACACCATCCGGGACAAGATCAAGAGCGGCGGCGCCTTTTCCGAGGAGGGTCTGAAGGAGTTGATGGACGCCTACAAATATGTGGGCGACACCATTCACCTCGCCACCAAGGTGTTCATGGAGAAGCGCGTGGACGACGCCAAGGCGCTGATCCGGCGCAAGGAGAAGTTCCGCAATATCGAACATGACAGCACGTCGAAGCACCTGGAGCGGCTGCGCTCGCGCAAGCCGGAGACCATGGCGACGACGTCCTTCCATATCGACATCATGCGCGACCTGAAGCGGATCAATTCGCTGTTCGCCTCCTGCGCCTATCCCCTGCTGGAGACGGCGGGCCGGCTGAAGACCTCCCGCGTGCGCTAGGCAGGGTCCATTCGCTGCCCGAAACGGGCATCCCGGCGCGGTATCCTTGCTGTATGCTGCGCCGCGTCCGTTCACGTACCCGCGCAATCGCACCAGCCCGCCAGCACATGAAGAAGCGCCCGAAAATCCGCATTTTCCTCGTCGCCGGCGAGCATTCGGGCGACCGGCTGGGGGGACCGCTGATGGCGGCCCTGAAGCGCAGGCTGAAGGGCCGCGCGGTATTTTCAGGCGTCGGCGGCGAAGTCATGGAGAAGCAGGGGCTGCGCTCGCTGTTTCCCATGGCCGACGTGGCGGTGATGGGTCCTGTCGCGGTGGCGGCACGCCTGCCGACGATCCTTCGGCGCGTCTACCAGACGGTGCGCGCGGCAACCGCCTTCCAGCCGGACGCGGTGGTCATCATCGACAGCCCCGAATTCACCCATCCGATCGCCAAGCGCATTCGCCGCAAGCTGCCCGACGTGCCCGTCATCGACTATGTGTCGCCGAGCGTGTGGGCCTGGCGGCCGGGCCGCGCCCGCAGAATGCGCGTCTATGTGGACCATGTGCTGGCGCTCCTCCCCTTCGAGCCAGACGCGCACAGACGCCTCGGGGGTCCCGACTGCACCTATATCGGGCACCCGCTGGCCGAAAGCGCCCAGAAGATCAGGACCGCCGATCCGCGCCCGCTGGCGCGCAGGATTGGCATCGGTCGGGGGCGGCCGGTCGTGGTCGTCCTGCCGGGGAGCCGCCCGAACGAAGTGGAACGGCTGCTGCCGCCTTTCGGCGAGGCCATCGAACTGCTGGCGCGCGGGGTCAAGCGGCCGCACGTCATCATTCCCGCAGTCGCATCTCTGCGCGGGCGGATCGAGCAACTGGTCTCAGGCTGGCCGGAACCGCCGCACCTGGTCGATTCCGACCGGGACAAATACGCCGCCTTCCGTCTTGCCGACGCGGCGCTGGCGGCTTCGGGGACGGTGACACTGGAGCTGGCGCTGGCCGGAACGCCGATGGTCGTCGGCTACCGGATGGACCCGCTCGCGTGGCAGTTGCGCTTCCTGGTCAAGGCGCGTTCGATCGTGCTCGCGAACCTGGTACTGGACGAAAATGTGGTCCCCGAACTCCTGCAACAGGAATGCACCGGCCCGCTCCTGGCGCGGCATTTGTCGCCGCTGTTGAGGGACAGCCGCGAGCGCAGGCGACAGGTGGCGGGAATGCGCGAAGTCGCCCGGCGACTGGCAACAGGCAGACGCAAGCCGAGTGAGATGGCCGCCGAGATCGTGGTGAGCCTCGCCGAAAATGGCAGGCAGTTGACTTGACTGCGATCAAATTGCGCGAGAGCAATCTCACGTAGCGTCGAGCACATGAGAGAGAGCGCCAATACCGGACCGGAAAGCCGCTTCGCCTGGATCAGCACGGCGGGCTTCGCACTCGGCCCCCTGCTTGCTTTGGTCATGCTGGTGATGCCGCCTCCCGAAGGCATGGGCAAGCCCGCATGGGCCGTGGCGGCGCTGGCGGTGCTGATGTCCGTGTGGTGGATGACCGAGGCCGCACCGCTGGCGGCGACGGCGCTGATACCGCTCATCTTCTTCCCTCTGCTCGGCATCGGGTCCCTCGGCGTCACCGCAGAGAGCTACGCCCATCCTCTTATCTTCCTGTTCCTGGGCGGGTTTCTGCTGGCGCAGGCGATGCAGCACTGGCGGCTGAGCGAGCATATCGCGCTCCGCCTGCTGCGGCTGAGCGGCACGGGACCGCGCGCCATCATCGCCAGCTTCATGGGCACCACGGCCTTCCTCAGCATGTGGATATCCAACACGGCGACGGCAATGATGATGCTGCCTATCGGCTGCTCAATCGTCGCCTCGGTCAGCCGCTGCGCCGGGCGGCGGCAGCGCAAGGATGTGGCGCCCTTCGCCACATCGCTGATGCTCGGCATCGGCTACGCAGCCAGCATCGGCGGCATGGGCACGCTGATCGGCACACCGCCGAATGCGCTGTTCGCCAATTTCGTCTCCATCGCCTTCGCCCAGCCCGTCAGTTTTCTCGACTGGATGATGGTCGGCATTCCCGCCGTCGTGCTCCTTCTGCCCATCGCCTGGTTCGTGCTGACCCATGTCGCCTTCCAGGTGAGGCTGGCGGCAGGGCCGGAGCTGGCAAAGATCGTGGACCGGGAGATCAAGGCGCTTGGCCCGCTCAATCGCGGACAGAAGATTCTGTCGGTGCTGCTGGTGATGACGGCGCTTGGATGGATCGGCCAGCCGCTGATCGAAGCCGCTCTCCCCTCCCTCGGCCTCACCGATTCCGGGATCGCGCTGGCGGCGGCGCTGGCGCTGTTCATCATTCCGGTAAACGGAGGCAAGGGCGACAGGCTGCTGACCTGGGAGGTGGCAACGCATATCCGCTGGGATGTGCTGATCCTGTTCGGCGGCGGCATCGCGCTGGCTACCGCGGTCGGGCTGTCGGGGCTGGCAAGCTGGCTGGGCGGCGCCCTCTCCGCACTCGGTGTTCTGCCGCTCGTTCTTCTGATACTGGGCGTCGCGGCGATCATCGTGTTTCTTGGCGAGCTGGCATCAAACACGGCGGTGGCGGCAACGTTCCTGCCGGTGGCCGGGGCCACCGCCGCCGGTATCGGCGCGGATCCCATGCTGCTGACCGTGCCCGTAGCGCTTGCCGCTTCCATCGGCTTCATGCTGCCGGTGGCGACTCCCCCCAATGCCATCGTCTATGGCAGCGGCGTCATCCCTGCCCGCGACATGCTGCGCGCCGGTTTCCTGATCGACCTTGCCGGCATTGCAGTGACCGCGCTGGTCACGCTGACCATCGCCACGCGTGTCTTCAGCTAGCCGCATAAAGCGCACCCACGGCCGCCGCCGAAGGCCAGGGAACCATTGGCCGTTCCGCTTGTTCCGGATGCAGCGAAACAAATGAAAGGAGCCGGAAAATGGCTGATCAGGTGAACACAGGCGGAGGCGCCGGAATGGGCATGATTGTCGGCGCGCTGGTCGTGGCCGTACTTGTGCTCGGCTATTTCGTCATCGGCGGCAAGCTGCCCGGAGGCGGCGGCAAAGACGTCAACGTCAAGATTGAGGCCCCCGCGGTGAGCGGCAGCGGCGGAAGCGGCGGCTCCACCAACTGACCATTCTGTCGTGAACCAAATCATGCTCCGGCGCAGCAAACCTGTGCCGGAGCCTTTACCCGTCGGTCAGGACATCGGCTCGCCGGAGGTCCGGCCGCCGGACAGCGCGCAGGCGAGGATGGCGGCAACCGCGAGCGAAAGACCGATGCCCGCAACGCATGCGGCCCAGCCGAAACGCTCGAAGACCTGTCCCAACAGCGCAGCGCCCGCCAGACCACCCAGATAGTAGGAGGCGAGATAGAGTCCGCCGGCAGACGCGCGGTCGCGCGTGGCGGTGCGGCTGACATATCCGGTGGCGACCGCCTGGGCGAAGAATGTGCCCACGGCTACCAGCACCATGCCCAAAAGCACAGGCGCCAGGCTCGGAAGCAGGAGCAACGGCAATCCCGCACCGGCCACAGCCATGGAGGCCCAGAAGACCGGTCGCACACCAAGGCGAACGGCGGTGTGTCCAGCGAGTGGCGTGGTGAGCAGGGACGGCAGGAAGACGAAATAGACGAAGCCGAGCGACATCTGTCCGACCGAGATGGGCGCACCAGCGAGCACGAAGTTCACATAGGTGAACGTGCCGATGAAGGCGAACAGGATGCAGAAGCCGATGCCGAAGGCGGCGAGCAATGCGGG
>JAYZVT010000429.1:0-3494 GCA_036155355.1 Pseudomonadota bacterium | reverse complement strand
AGCCGCCACCGACCGCCAGTGGCTTGCTGATTGCCTCACCCGCCCTCACCGTCTGCACCATGCTGCCGATCAGTTCGAGGCCTGGATGGCCGCCGCATTCCGCTCCCACGACCGCGATGGCATCCACGTCGAGCTTCGCCGTGGAGACCGCGTGGCGCACGGTTGCCACCTTGTGCATCACCCTTGCTCCAGCTTCTTTCAGCTGCGGCAGCAGGGCCCTGGGCGGAAGTCCCGACGTCTCGTAGAAGCGAACGCCTTCCTCGAGCGCGATGTCCATGTGACCCGAAACGAGCGCGGTGTCGTTGGCATGGGCGGAGAGATAGAAGTTGACCCCAAAGGGCTTGCCCGAAGCGAGCGCGCGCGCCTTCTGCAGCTCCTCCCGGAACGCACCCTGATCGGGAAAGGTCTTGGCGGTCATGAAGCCCATGCATCCCGCGTTGACGATGGCCGCCACATAGTCGGCATCCGCCAGATGCATCAGCCCGCCGGCGATGATCGGATGCTCGATCCCGAACAGCTCGGTGATTGAGGTGGAAAATCCGGGCGCAGGGCGCTGCATGGGCTGCCTCCGTTTGCGGGAGGCAATTCAGCACAGGGCGGGCCGGATGTCATGTGGCGTGCCTCGCCCGTATACGGGCCAGCTGGACTTACTTCGCCTTTGCCACCCGCACCCGGGCCCAGGCCGAAACGCCCTCTGAGACCAGAACCAGAGCGATGATGGAGACCATGATGGCTGCGACCCGGTGTGTCTCGATCTCCAGTACGTTGCGCTTGAGATACCAGCCCATGCCGCCCGCACCGAAAAAGCCGACGACGGTGGCGGCGCGGAAGGCCACGTCCCATGTGTAGATGCCGATGCCCGTGAAAGCCACACGCACCTGCGGGAACACGCCATAGGCGAAGACCTGCAGCTCGTTGGCGCCGGTCGCGCGCATGGCCTCCACCGGACCCATGTTGATCGCCTCGATCTCTACCGCGAACAGTTTCCCCGCGAAGCCGATGCAGAACATGGTCAGCGCCAGAACGCCCGCCAGCATCCCGTAGCCAAGCACCGTGACGAACAGGATCGCCCAGATGGTCTCATGCACGGCGCGCGTACTCATGGTGAGGAAGCGCGCCACCGGATAGAGGAACCGCCGGCTCGGAGACACGTTCCACGACCCGAACCAGGCCAGCGGAATGGCGAGGAGCATGCCGAACAACGCGCCCAGATAGCCCATCTTGATCGTGTCCAGCACGGACGCGAGGTAGTCCGGATCGGCGATGTAGTCCATGTCCGGCGGGAAGTAGCGGTTGGCGAGAAGATCCCCCACCCGTCCGAACAGGCCGATGAAACGTTCCAGCGGGATGTTGAGATAGACGACGCTGTAGCAGATGAATGTCAGCGCCGCGAGCAGCCCGAAATAGCGATACAGCGACTGCGGGTATTTGAACCGGCGCCATTCCATCGTGGAGGCCGGAATGCGCGGCGAGGCTGTGAGCATTGGTCCCGTCAGCATGGCTCAGGTCACCGCCTTGCGCGTGAAATGCGAGACGATCTCTCCGAACAGGATAAGGATCAGGATCGCGACGATGACGCTGGTGACGCCCGCATAGTTGAAGGTGTTCATCTGCCGGAAAAACACCAGGCCGAGGCCGCCCGCGCCGACGAGCCCGAGAATCGACGAGCGGCGGATGTTGATTTCCCACTCGAAGATGACGACGCCAATGATGACCGGCAGTACCTGCGGCAGGATCGCGTAGATGAATACCTGGAACTCGCTGCCGCCAACCGCGCGAATTGCTTCAACCGGCTTGGGGTCGAGATCTTCGATGGCCTCGGCCGACATCTTGGCGATGAAACCGACTGAACGCATGGCGATAGCAAGCACGCCCGCAAGCGCGCCGAGGCCCACCGCGGCGACAAAGAACAACGCCCAGACGATTTCATGGATAGAGCGGCTGAGCGTCATCATCAGCCGGGCAACGGGATAGGTCACCGGCTTGAATGGCGTGATGTTGAGCGCGCCGAACCATGTTGCCGGCACGCAGACGATGACGCCGAGCAGCGTGCCAAGCGTCGCCACCATGATCGTTTCAAGCGCCGGGCCGATGAGATTTGGGAACAGCGACCAGTCCACGGCGAAGAACTTCGCGGCATTCTGCAGCACGTCGCCAAGACTGCCCATGCGCTCCCAGTCCGTGTCGGCGACAATCGTCGTTTCCACACTGATCGCCACCAGCACGAGCACTACGATAGCCAGTAGCGTGCGCGACGTCTTCTTCCTTGCCCGCGCCGCCGAGATGCGCTCGACCAGTTCCGGGTTCGCGGCGTGGACGGTCACTACAGGACCTCCATGGCGTAGATTTCGTTCAGCCTGCGCTCGTTCATCTTGCCCGTCGGACCGTCGAACATCTTGATGCCGTCCTGCAGGCCGATGATCTTGTTGCAGAACTCCATGGCGAGACCGACGTCGTGGATGTTGCACAGGACGGGCACGTTGAATTCGTTGGCGATGTCGCGGATGAGGCCCATGACCTCGCGCGAAATCTTCGGATCGAGGCTGGACGTTGGCTCGTCCACCAGCAGCAGCCTGGGGTCCTGCATCAGGGCGCGCGCAATGCCCACGCGCTGCCTCTGTCCTCCCGACAACTCGTCCGCGCGCTTGTCCACATGGTCGCTCAGCCCGACGCGCTCCAGCATGGAGAGGGCGCGGGCGATGTCCTCCTTGGAGAATAGGCGGAACAGGCCGCGGAAATTGCCGACATAGCCGAGCCGCCCAGACAGCACATTGTCGATCACCGACATGCGGTTGATGAGATTGAACTCCTGGAAAATCATGCCGATATTGCGGCGCAGCTTTCGCAGCGCGCGCGGCCTCAGCTTCAGAACATCGGTGCCATTCAGCAGAATTTCACCCGATGTCGGCATCACCAGACGGTTGATGCAGCGGATCAGCGTGGACTTGCCCGCGCCGCTCGGACCGATGATGGCGAGAAAGTCCTCCGCCCCCACGTCGAAGCTGATGCCCTTGAGGATTTCCGGGCCGGTCAGGCTGTAGCGGACTTTCAGGTCCTTGACTTGAAGTATCGGCGGCATCGCAGCGGGCCTCCCTGCCCTGGCGATCCGCAGGAAGCGAGGCAAGCGCCCGCTTCCTGCGTGTCTTCGCGTCCAGCGGCTCAGCTCTTTTTCTTGTTGGCCTCCTTGGCCGCCTGGAGGTCGCGAATAAGATCGTAATCCTCCGACGCCATGGGCACGAACTTGTTGGACTTCACGTTGTCGAGGAACTTCTTCTCGCCCGGGTCGTCCTTGGACAGGCCAAGGAAAGTGTCCTTGATCTTGGCCTTCAGTTCCGGGCACAGCGCGCCGCGATAGACGAAGGGGTCCTGCGGCACCGGCTTGGACGACCAGATGATGTGGAAGTCCTCCTTCTTCACGTCGCCCTTGGAGATGGCGTTGTCGAGCCGGTGGGTAGCGATGAAGGCCGCGTCCACCTTGCCCTGCGACACGGCGA
>JAYZVT010000428.1:0-2789 GCA_036155355.1 Pseudomonadota bacterium | reverse complement strand
GCTCCAGCCGCGCCAGCGCGCCTTTCAGGATCACGAAGCGCGCGCCGGAAATCTTCGCCGCCGTCTCGAAGTCCATCAGGCCGAGCGCCTCGCCGATCTCGAAATGCTGCTTGGGCTTGAAGCCGAGTTTCGCCGGCTTGCCCCAGTCGCGGATCAGCTTGTTGGCGCTCTCGTCCTTGCCCACGGGCACATCGTCCAGCGGCAGGTTCGGAATACCCAGCAGGATGGCGTTGATCTCCGCGTCCAGCTTGCGCTCCTCTTCCTCGCCCGACTGGATGAAGGACTTGAGGGAGGTCACCTCGTCCATGACCTTCTTGGCCGCGGCCTCGTCGCCCGACGCCTTGGCCTTGCCGATCTCCTTGGAGGCGGCATTGCGCCGCGCCTGCGCGTCCTGCAGCTTCTGCACATGGGCGCGCCGCTGCTCGTCCAGCTTGAGCACCGCGTCCACCTGCGCGCCGAAGTCACCATTGCGCTTGGCCAGCGCGTTCTCGAAGGCGCCCCTGTCCTGGCGGATGGCTTTCAGGTCGTGCAAGGGAGAGGCTCCTTGGCGGCGCGGAACGCATGGGAATCGAGGGTGGAGGACCACCCGGGCCTTCCTCTACACGCCGCGACGCGCAGCGTCCAGACAAGGGCTAACCACCCTCTCCTTGACGGGGCGGTGAAAGTTACCCCTACGCCGTCTCGCCCGCCTCGCGCTCGGCCGTGGCTTCGGCCTTCTTCTTCTCAACCATGCGGACGGCAAGAATGGAAATCTCGTAGAGCAGCAGCGTGGGCAGGGCGAGGCCGATCTGGCTGATCGGGTCGGGCGGCGTCAGGAACGCGGCCACCGCGAAGACGATGACGATGGCATAGCGCCGCTTCTTGCGCAGGCTCTCCGCAGTGGTCAGACCCGCCCGCGCCAGCAGCGTCAGCACCACCGGCAACTGGAAGCAGATGCCGAAGCCGAAGATTAGCGTCATCACCAGGCCGAGATATTCGCTGACCCGCGCGGTGAGCTGTATCTGCACCTGCTCGCTTCCCGTCTGCTGCATGGACAGGAAGAAGCTCATCGCCAGCGGCATGACCACGTAATAGACCAGCGCCCCGCCGAGCACGAACAGGATCGGCGTGGCGATAAGATAGGGAATGAAGGCCGCGCGCTCGTTCTTGTAGAGGCCCGGCGCCACGAACATGTAGATCTGCGAAGCGATGATCGGAAAGGCGAGGAACATCGCCCCGAACAGCGACAGCTTGAGCTGCGTAAAGAAGAACTCCTGCGGCGCGGTGTAGATCATGTCGATGCGGGTCTCCCCGCCGACGGCTGCTTTGTAGGGATAGAGCAGGATGTTGTAGATGTCGTTGGCGAGCCAGAAGCACAGCAGGAAGCCAACGAAGATCGCCGCGCAGGCCCACATCAGCCGCTTGCGCAGCTCGATCAGGTGTTCGATCAGTGGCGCGCGCGACGCTTCGATTTCGTCCTCGGCCATCGCCTAGCTGTCCGTCCCCGTGGCCTTGGCGGCTGCCTTGGCGCGGGGCTTCCTTGTCTTGCGCGCGGCCGGGACTGCCGACGGGACCGCCGGAGCGGACTTCGGCGCTTCGGGCGGCGGCGCGGCAACCGCCGGCGTCTCCTTGCGTTCCACGTCCTTGCGGATGTCTTCCGCCGACTTCTTCAGGGGATCGAGGCTCTCGCTCACTGAATCCTTGATCTGCCCGACCGGGTTCATCGACGATATCTCGTTGGCCGCCTTGCGGATGTCGTCCAGCTCGCTCTCGCGGATCGCCTCGTCGAACTGCGCCCGGAACTCGCCCGCGGTGCGGCGCATCTGCCCGGCATATTTGCCGAGGCCGCGCAGCATGCGCGGCAAATCCTTCGGGCCGACGACGATGATCGCGACCACGGCAATTATCAGAAGTTCGGACCAACCGATGTCGAACATGGGTGTCTGGCTGCCTCCCGGCCCGCCCGGCGGGCGCCGGACCGGCGCCGGTTCACATGGCGCCAGGTGGCCGGATGCAGTCCCGGCCCGGGCGCCGGACTAGCTCGGCTTCGCCTTGTTCTTCGGCGCGCCGACAGTCTCGGCCTTGGAATGCTCGATCGCCTTGGAGTCGCCCTTGGCCTCCTCGGCCTCGTCGGACATGCCCTTCTTGAAGCTCTTGATGCCCTTGGCGACGTCGCCCATCAGTTCCGAAATCTTGCCGCGTCCAAAGAGCAGCACGAGCAGAACGACAACGATCAGAATCTGAAACCAACTCGGTGCCATTCGGTGAAATCTCCCAGAAAATCTGCGTTGTTTGGATTTGAGCCGAACTATTGCAGAAAGGCCTACCCCCCGCAAGCGGCCCCCTCCCGCGATAGTTACCCGCGGTTCCCGCCCCTCACGCGGGCGTTACTCCTCGCCTGATCCCGGACCGGAAGCGGCGAAAACCAGCATGGTCTGCGGGTCCACCGCGACGTTTATTTCCGTGCCCCGGGGAAGCATCTCGGACTCCCGCACCCGCGCCAGGATGGCGTTGTCGAGGCCGTCCACGGCGATGTCCAGCACCGCGGATTCGCCCAGGAACCGGGCCGTAAGCACCCTGCCGGAACGCCCCTCTCCCGGCGGCACCACGCGCACGTCGCGTTGGCGCACGCACAGGATCGCCGCATCGCCCTCTCCCATGCCAGGCGCTGCACAGGCACCGAGTGGCGTGTCCACCCGGCCGTTCGACACCACGCAGGATATCTCGTTCAGATCCGCGAACATGCGCGCCGCGCCGATGTCCACCGGCGCGTAATAGAGCTCCTCGGCCGTCCCCTGCTGCAGCATCCT
>JAYZVT010000427.1:0-5433 GCA_036155355.1 Pseudomonadota bacterium | reverse complement strand
CGCCATGGCATCGAGAACCTGCTCAAGCATTTCATTCCGGACGTGCAGGAAGTCCGCCCGGTCTGACGCCCGGCACGGGAACCCCATCGGCCATCAGGACTTGACCGGACACGAGTTCGCCCATGCGGTGGCGTCCGGTCCGAACACATCCGGCGATGGAGGCTTCATGTCCAACAGGATAACGAGTCAGTCACTCGACCAGATTTTCCTTGCCGCCCGCACCCATAATGTCTGGCTCGACACGGACGTGCCCGACGCGCTGCTGCATGAACTGGTGGACATTGTGAAGATGGGACCTACCAGCGCCAATTGCCTGCCGGCGCGCTTCTTATTCGTAAAGTCAAAGGAAGCGAAACAGCGTCTCGAACCGCATCTGTCGGGCAACAACAGGGAGAAATCCATGAAGGCACCTGTCTGCGCCATCATCGGCCACGACCTGGAATTCCACCGCCATATGTCCAAGACATTTGCCCACAACAAGAGCATGGCTGAAGGCTTCGCCAAGGACGAAGAGCTTGCCCGCGAAACCGCCTTTCGCAACGGCACACTGCAGGGCGCCTATCTCATTCTTGCCGCGCGCGCGCTCGGCCTCGACACCGGCCCCATGTCCGGCTTTGACAACGAAGCCGTGGACAAGGAATTCTTCGCCGGCACCAGCATCAGGTCGAATTTCCTCTGCAATCTGGGCTATGGAGACGCGACCAAGCTGTTCCCGCGCCTGCCCCGGCTGGAATTCGCGGAGATGGCGACAATCCTGTAGCCCCGCCACATGGGGGAGCGCTTGAACGTCCTTGCCGTTGACACCTCCCTGCGCGCATGCTCCGCGGCGGTTCGCCGCGACGACGGGGAAATCTTCGCCGCCTTCCGCGCCATGGAGCGGGGCCATGCGGAAGCGCTTATGCCCATGATCGCAGATGTGGTCGCGCGCTCCGGTCTGGGCTGGCCGCAGTTAAAGCGCATTGCTGTCACCACTGGCCCGGGTACATTCACCGGCGTGCGCATCGGCATCGCCGCCGCTCGCGGCCTGGCACTGGCAACGGGCGCCGCGCTCTTCGCCCAGACCAGCCTTGCCGTGCTCGCCGCAGGTGCCATAGCGCGCCGCGATTCGCGTGCGGACGCCATGCTTGCCCTGTCGGATGCACGTCGCGGCGAGTGCTACGCGCAGGTCTTCCGCGGCGATGCGCGGCCTCTCAGCGACGCTCGCCTGTTGCCGCTCGCCAAAGCAGTGTCGTTGTTGCCCGAGGGCACGCGCAGCGTCGTGTTGTGCGGTTCGGCCGCGCATGCTTTGGCCGAGTCGGCGAGCGATGCCCTGCCAGCGATAGCGGCAATCGACGACCGCGAGCCCGAGGCCGCTGCCCTCGCCATGATGGCCGCCGGTGCCGGATGGACCAGCCTCGATGCGAAGCCGCTTTACCTCCGCCCGCCCGATGCCCGGCCCCAGCCGGGCATGGCCCTGCCGCGGCGCCCATGACCGCCGCAATTCGCGCAGCCGTCGCCACGGACGCGCCAGCGCTCGCCCTCATTCACGCGGCCTGCTTTCCGTCCGGATGGTCGCAGGATGATCTGGCCGCCTTCGCCGGCGACAGCACCTGTCTGTGCCTCCTCTGTGGCGTGGATGCGCCCGCGGGGTTCATCCTGTGCAGGTCCGCGGCAGGCGAAGCGGAGATATTGACTCTGGCTGTCCGGCCGGACAGCAGACGGCAGGGCATCGGCCGCCGCCTTGTGACGGAGGCGATGTCGCGTCTCGGCGCGACGGGCGCTGCGTTGATTTTCCTCGAAGTCGATTCCGCGAACACGGCCGCGCGCGGTCTGTATGAGAGTCTGGGATTCATCGCAGTCGGCAAGCGTCCCGGCTACTACGGAAAGGGGGCCGCCGCGCCCCCGGGCGACGCTCTTGTCCTGCGCCGGGACTTGCCCTGAAAGGCGACGGCTGCACTGGTGGACGTCATGGCCACAGTCAGCATATAACGGCCCCGATTGATGAGGAGGCCTACCGTGGCGCAGCCCAAACAGCCTCAAAGCCGCCTGGAGCGGCTCTGCGCTGAAAAGGGCATGCGCATGACCGCGCAGCGCCGCACCATCGCCCGAATTCTCTCCGATGCTCACGATCATCCCGATGTGGATGAAGTCTATCGCCGCGCGTCGGGCATCGACCCGCGCATCTCCCTGTCCACCGTCTATCGGACTGTAAAAATGTTTGACGAAGCCGGCATCCTCGACCGGCACGACTTCGGGGAAGGACGTGCGCGCTACGAGCCCGTGGCGCGCGAGCATCACGATCACCTCATTGACATGAAAAGCGGCAAAGTCATCGAGTTCCGCAGCGAGGAAATCGAGAAGTTGCAGGAAGCCGTCGCCCGTCGGCTCGGTTACCGTCTGGTGAGCCACAGGCTGGAACTGTTTGGCGTTCCCTTGTCGCCCAAGGACGAGTGAGCGCGGCACGGCAAGTCATGCAAAGCCTGCGCGCAGCCGTCATCCTCTTTCTCTATGTGCTGTTCACGCTGCCGCTGATGCCGGTGCAGGCCTTGCTCGTGATGCTGGGCAGTGGTGCCGCGCGGACCCTGCCTCACTGGTACCACCGCAAGGTGTGCCGGCTGTTCAATGTGCGGCTGCATCTCTCCGGCGCGCCTCTTGCCCCGCCGCCGGTGCTGTTCGTCTGCAACCACGTTTCATGGCTCGACATTTCAGTGCTGAGCGCAGTCGCGCCGGTATCATTCATCGCCAAGAGCGAGGTGGCGCGGTGGCCCTGGGCCGGTTGGCTGGCGAAACTCCAGCGCACAGTCTTCGTGGACCGGCGTCGCCCCTACTCGGTCGGCAATGTGACGCGAGAGGTGGCGGCCCGGCTGCGCGCAGGCGACCGCATGGTCCTGTTCGCCGAGGGCACTAGCAATGACGGCAACCTGGTTCTTCCCTTCCGCACCGCGCTGTTCGCCGCCGCCATGCCGGTCGGTGATGCATCCGGTTCCGAACACGACATCTCCGTTCAGACGCTTTCCATCGCCTATACCCACCTTCATGGCGTGCCCATGGGACGGCGCGGCCGTCCCCATGTCGCCTGGTATGGCGGCATGGAGATGGCCCCTCATATCTGGGACTTGCTGCGTCGGGGGCCGCTCGATGTCCACGTCGAAGCGGGCTCGCCCTTGCCCCTGGACGGCTTCGCCGATCGCAAGGAACTCGCCCGTCAAACGGAGGGTGAAGTGCGCCGCGCCGTCAGTCATTTATTAATGCCCCGACGTCCGGGCCTTCAGGAAGCCCGTTCCGTGCCGGAAACCGGGGAGGCCGCCGAGGTGGACGCGGTTCCGTTTATCCAATAAGAACCGGTACCTTGCAGCGGCCGTTCCGGCCAGGATCGGCTCGCGCTATCCTCCCCGCTGGAGTCCACAGGGCAGGACGAGATGCATTCCAATCACAAGACGCTCTACATCAAGTCGTTCGGCTGCCAGATGAACGTCTATGATTCCGAGCGCATGGCCGAGGCCCTCGCGCCCTCGGGCTACCGGCTGGTGGAAACACCCGACTCTGCCGACCTGATTATCCTGAATACCTGCCACATTCGCGAAAAGGCGGCGGAGAAAGTCTATTCCGAACTGGGCCGTCTCAACGCCATCAGGACGCGCCGCAGTCAAAACGGAAACGGCACTGTGGTCGCTGTGGCCGGATGCGTCGCCCAGGCGGAAGGCGCCGAGATCCTGGCCCGCGCCCATGGCGTCGATCTGGTGGTCGGGCCGCAGAGTTACCACCGTCTCCCCGCGCTTGTGGCCCGCGCGGCAAGTGGCGACCGCGTGGTCGATACCGAATTTCCCGACGAGGACAAGTTCGCCGCGTTGCCTGAGCGTCCGGCGGTGCGGCGCGCGCCGTCCGCCTTCCTGACCATCCAGGAAGGTTGCGACAAGTTTTGCACCTTCTGCGTGGTGCCCTATACCCGCGGCGCAGAGTTTTCCCGCCCCGTCGTGGCCATTCTCGCCGAAGCCGAACGGCTGGCGCGCGCTGGCGTACGCGAACTGACGCTGCTCGGCCAGAACGTCAATGCATGGCACGGCGAGGGGCCCGACGGTTGCAACTGGTCGCTCGCGCGTCTGCTTGATCGCCTCGCGGAGGTCGCGGGCATCGAGCGGCTGCGCTACACCACCAGCCATCCCCGCGACATAAGCGAAGATCTGATCCAGGCCCATGGCGCGAATGACCGGTTGATGCCCTATCTGCATCTACCCTTTCAGGCCGGGTCGGACCGCATTCTTGCCGCCATGAACCGCAAACACACCGCGGCGGACTATCTCGGCCTTGTCGCGCGAATCCGCCGGGCGCGGCCCGATATCGCGCTGTCGACCGACATCATCGTCGGCTTCCCCGGCGAGACCGAGGCCGAGTTCAGCGACACAATGGCGCTGGTTCGCGAGGTCCGCTTTGCCCAGGCCTATTCCTTCCGCTACTCGCCACGGCCTGGCACCCCGGCTGCCGAACTGCCTGATCAGATCGATCCTGACATCGCCGCCGACCGGCTGCAGCGGCTACAGGCCTTGCTCCAGCAGCAACAGAAAGAATTCAACGCTGCCTGCGTCGGTCGCAGGATGGCGGTACTTTTCGAGCGCGCGGGCCGCAAGCCCGGCCAGCTCGCCGGACGTTCGCCCTACATGCAGGCGGTCCACGCTACCGGGCCGGAAAGCCTGATTGGGGGGGTCGCGGAGGTTGAAATTTCAGGCCAATCCCCGAATAGTCTTCAAGCTGACATATTAACGCTTACTGTTCCCGGTAGCGCCGGGGCCTCGATTTCCGGCGCTCCTGCGGCTATGTAAGGGGCAGGAAATTCGTCGTAACCGGGAGACCCCTCGGGCGCATAACACGAACTTGAGCACCCATTCGATCCTTCCCGCGGACCACCGCGTCGTCGTGCCTTTCGAAGACAACCGGCTGGTCGCTTTGCTGCTCGGCGAATATGACGCCAACCTTGCCCTGATCGAGAACCGCCTCGGCGTGCATGCAGCCGCGCGCGGCAATGTCGTTACGCTCACCGGGCCGGAATTCGCCTGCGATATCGCCCGACGTGTGCTCGAGCAGCTTTACGCCCGCCTCGCCTCCGGGGAAACCATCACGCCGGGTGAAGTTGACGGTGTCATCCGCCACATGTCCGCGCCCGCGCGCAAGGCCGGCACGATTGTCCGCGACGACGACGAGGACTCGGGCGCCGTACGCATCCGTACCCGAAAGCGGGTGATCACGGCGCGCTCTCAGATGCAAAGCGCCTACATGAAGGCGCTGGACAAATCCGAGCTGATCTTTGGCACCGGGCCCGCCGGCACCGGCAAGACCTACATCGCCGTCGCCCATGCCGCCGCCGCGCTCGAACATGGTTCCGTGGACCGGTTGATCCTGTCCCGCCCGGCCGTCGAAGCGGGCGAGCGTCTTGGCTTTCTGCCCGGTGACATGCGCGAC
>JAYZVT010000426.1:0-3081 GCA_036155355.1 Pseudomonadota bacterium | reverse complement strand
CGTCGACGGCCCAGTCAGCGCAGAAGTTGCCGCCATCAAGGCCGACGACATGGTTGCCGAAGGCCGCAAGCTGGCGAAGATCGCCGACAACGTGACAATAAAGGTGCCGCTGACCTGGGACGGACTGAAAGCCTGCCGCGCCCTGACGCAAGGCGGAACCAAGGTGAACGTTACCCTGTGCTTTTCGGCCAACCAGGCATTGCTCGCCGCCAAGGCCGGCGCCACTTTCATTTCGCCTTTCATAGGCCGCCTCGACGATATCGGCGTCGATGGCATGGAACTGATTAGCGAGATTCGCGTCATCTATGACAATTACGAGGCGCTCTCGACCGAAATTCTCGCCGCCTCCATCCGCACGGCCAACCACGTCAAGCTGTCGGCCATGGCCGGCGCCGACGTGGCGACTGTGCCGCCCGCTGTGCTGAAGGGACTCGTGAAGCACCCGTTGACCGACAAGGGTCTCGACGCCTTCCTCGCCGACTGGAAATCAACCGGGCAGTCGATCCTGTGACAGCCATGGCGCCACACCGATGACCGAAGAGGCAGACGTTTCCGCCAGGGGCGACGCCCTCGACGTGTTCCGGGACTGGCTCTCCTACCTGCACGCGGAGCGAGGCCTGTCGGACAACAGCATCGCCGCATATGAACGTGACGTGGCCGGCCTGCTCGGCTTCATTTCGAAACACCGCGGCAAGAAGGCCTCGCTGAAGGACCTGCGCACCCTGTTACCGCGCGACTTTCGCGCCTATCTCGCCGCAAGGCGCGCGGAGGGTCTGTCGAGCCGCAGCCTTGCGCGCGCAATGTCAGCCGCGCGCATGTTCTTCCGCTTCATGGAACGGCGCGGCATCCTCAAGAATGATGCGGTCCTCGCCATCGCTTCGCCCAAGGTGCCGCACTCGGTGCCCAAGCCGCTCGCTGTCGATCGCGCTGTCGCACTTGCCGGCGAAGCGCGCCCCGATGTCGGCAGCGAAACGCCCGATTGGGTTCTCGCCCGCGACACCGCCGTCCTGATGTTGCTCTATGGATCCGGATTGCGCATTTCCGAAGCGCTCGGGCTGACGCGCCGCGACGTTCCGCCCAAGGGCCGTGATTTCATCCGTATCACCGGCAAGGGTGGGAAGGAGCGCATGGTGCCGGTGCTCCCGGCCGCCCAGCAGGCCATCGACCGCTATCTCGCGCTTTGCCCCTTCAGCGTGAAGAAAGACGATCCACTCTTTCTCGGTGAGAAGGGCAAGCAGCTCAGCCCCCGCATCGTCCAGTTGCTGATGCAACGGCTGCGTAGCGCCCTCGGACTGCCCGAGAGCGCGACGCCCCATGCCCTGAGGCACTCTTTCGCCACTCACCTGCTCGGCTCTGGCGCCGACCTGCGCGAAATACAGGAGCTGCTCGGCCATTCCAGCCTGTCCACCACCCAGATCTACACCGAGGTGGACGCGGCCAAGCTTCTGGAAATCTACGACGCCGCGCACCCACGCGCCTGAGCGTGCGGCCGTGGACGGCCCCGCCTACCGGCCGAGTCCGACCAGATAGGTTTCCAGCTGCTCGAAAGTGCCGCCGAAGCCCTTCTCCATCGAACCGAACATTTCGACATATTTCGCCAGTTCAACCGGCGAGGCTTCGAGCGGTTTACCGGTGAGCGTCACCCGCGTTCCGCCGCTTCGATCCACGAAGGTCATTACGTTCAGCACGCGCAGCGGGAAGTCCTGGCTGAAGGGCGCGCGCACCACCTCGCCTCCGGGGTTGGAGAAGGAACTCACATAGGCAAGCCGACTGGGCGCTTCGACCTCCTGATAAGCGATCAGTCCCCACATTTCCGCGCCGTTGCTGAACCGCATGGCGTAGTGGAACGTGCCGCCCGGGCGGACATCGGCCTTCTCCACATGCAGCTTGCAGCCCTTGGGACCCCACCATTGCGCGAGATGCTCACCGACAGTCCACATTTTCCAGACGAGGTCGCGCGGCGCGTCGAGCGTGCGCTCGAATGTGAATTGCCCGCTTGCGGATGCCCCGTCGGCGACACTGTTACTGCCCATCACTCTGTCCTTCCCTGGCTTGCAGTTGTTTCAGGTAGTCGTCCAGCCGGTCGAAAGTGCCCTCCCAGAAGCGGCGGGCTTCCTCGATCCAGCGTTCGGCGTTCTTGAGCGCCTCTGGCCGCAGGTGGCAGCGCCGCCTCTGCGCTTCGACCTCGCGCCGGATCAGCCCCGCCCCTTCCAGCACCTTGAGGTGCCGGGACACCGCCGGCAGGGAGATGGTGAAGGGTTCGGCCAGCTCATTGACCGTGGCGCTGCCATGCGCCAGCCGCATCACGATCGCCCGCCTCGTCGGGTCGGCGAGCGCCGCGAATGTGGCGTCCATCCGGCTGTTTTCTATATTTAACATACATGTTATTTAACATTCTGATAAATTAAGTCAAGTGGTTCCCTAGCGCCCCCCGATGTGCCGGATTTGCTAGTGTCTCGTCGGCAATAGCGGGGGTCGCCATGAAGAAATCTGCGCTGATCGTCGGCACCGGTAGCGGCATTTCCGCGTCCTTCGCCCGGGCGCTCGCAGGCGAAAACTACCGGCTCGTCCTGGCCGCACGCGACACCGGCAAGCTCGCCGCGCTGTGCCGGGAAACCGGGGCGGCTGCCGTCTCTTGCGACGTGCTCGAGCCTGAGTCCGTGGCCGCGCTGTTCGCCGCTGCCGACAAGACGCTGGGGCGGCTCGACGTCGTCCTCTACAACCCCAGCTTCCGCGAGCGCGGTCCGCTCACGGAACTGGACCCCGAACGGGTCCGCAAGTCGCTGATGGTCACGGCCTATGGCGGTTTCCTTGTCGCCCAACAGGCGGCGCGGCGCATGCTGGAGCGCGGCTCGGGCGCCATCTTCTTCACCGGCGCTTCGGCGAGCGTGAAGGGCTACGCCCAGTCCGCGCCCTTCGCCATGGGCAAGTTCGCGCTGCGCGGTCTCGCGCAGTCGCTGGCCCGCGAACTGCATCCCAGAAATATCCACATTGCCCACTTCGTCATCGACGGTGGCGTGGCAAGCGTCGAAAGGGATCGCACCAACAGCGCCGATGCGCCGGACATGTGGCTGGATCCCG
>JAYZVT010000425.1:0-3293 GCA_036155355.1 Pseudomonadota bacterium | reverse complement strand
GTGGCCCATGTCAGCAGGTCGTGGCCCACGCTGAAGCTCGATCCGTTGTCGCAGGACGCGGCGGGCATGGCCAAGGCCGCACTCGGCTGGGCGCGCAAGCATGAAGGACCTGGGCCGCTGCTGGTCTATTCGACGGAGGCGCCGGAGGCCGTGCGCGAGGTTCAGGCGCGCCATGGTCGCAACGAGGCGGGAGCGATGATCGAACAGGCGATGGGGCGCATCGCGAAGGGATTGGTGGAGCAGGGTGTGCGGCGGTTGATCGTGGCCGGCGGGGAGACCTCCGGGGCGGTGGTCGGCGCGCTCGGGGTCAAAGCGCTGGAGATTGGGCCCGAGATTGACCCTGGCGTGCCCTGGACCACGGCCATTGGAGAGGTTCCGCTTGCGCTCGCGCTCAAGTCGGGCAATTTCGGCGGCGACGACTTTTTCGCCAAGGCATTCAGGATGCTGAAATGAGCGAAAGCAGGCAACGCGAGGACATCGTCCGGCTGGCGCGCTCCATGTTCGAGCGCGGCCTGACATTCGGCAGCTCCGGCAATATCAGCGTGGCGCTCGACGACGGATGGCTGATGACACCGACCGGTTGCTCCTTCGGCGATCTCGACCCCGCGGAGATATCCCGGCTGGACAGCGCGGGCCGCCACGTTTCGGGCGGCAAGCCGACCAAGGAAGCGTTCCTGCATACGGTGATGTATGCAAAGCGGCCCAAGACCGGGGCCGTGGTGCATCTGCATTCGACCCATGCTGTGGCGGTGAGCTGCCTGGCAGATGTGGACCCGGGGAATGTGATGCCGCCGATAACCGCCTATTACGTGATGAAAGTCGGACAGCTTCCGCTGGTTCCCTACTATCCGCCGGGGGATGAGGCGCTCGCCGAGGCGGTGGCAAAGCTGGCGACGAAGCATCATTCGGTGCTGCTGGCCAATCACGGGCCGGTGGTGGCGGGCACGTCGCTGCATGAGGCCGTTTATGCGATGGAGGAACTGGAGGAAACCGCCCGGCTGTTCCTGATGCTGCGCGGCCAACCTTTGCGCCCGCTAACTCCCGCGCAGGTGGACGAACTCAACCGGCGTTTTGCGAGCTGATCGGGAGGAGGGGCAATGGGCAAGGCGGACAAGGGCACCTTTGCGGTTTCGGTGGAGTTCCTCGTGCGGCCCGAAAACGCGGCCGTTTTCCGACCGCTCATGCTGGCGCAGGCAGAAAATTCGCTCAAGCTGGAGACGGGTTGCCGCTATTTCGACGTATGCATAGATAATAGCCGTGCCGGACGCTTCGTGCTTTACGAGGTCTATGACGACGAAGCGGCATTCGAGGTTCACTTGAAGAGCGCACACTTCCTCGCATTCGCGAAGGCGGTGGAGCCGATGGTGTTATCGCGGCGCATAGAACGGCTGGACGTGCTCGGCGGCAGCGCCTACGGCGCCTGATCCGGGTCAATTACCCATGCTTGGGTATTCCTAATTCAGCCTTGAATGGCCGATAGTTAACGAAGCAGGGTCGAGCGATTTCGCCGATTCGTGCGCGTCGGGCATAATGGAGACTATGACAAAGCACCTGACAACGATGCCGAAAGACGTGATGCCGGTCGGCGAGACCGCTCGCGCGCCGGACACGCATCGCCGCAAGGCGGGTAAGACCGTCATTCGCAAATACGGACCGGTGGGCGCGTTCCTGCGTCCCATCGGCATTTCCGTGGCGCTGCTGCTGGCGCTCTTTGGCACCGTTTCGCTCGGCACAACCTTCTGGCGCAGCTATCAGCGCCATGTGGAGTTCACCGCGCCGACGCATCAGGACGGCAGCGTCTTCGACATCTTCTTCAAGTCGAGCATTCCGCCCGATGCCGTGGAGCTTGTGGTCAAGGACGTGGACGGCAAGCTCAGGCATGTGGTGGCGGGAAAGTCGGCGACGAACGATTTCGTCAACGAGACCATCCTGATGCTCGACGCGGAACGCGACCGCATCAAGCAGGCGGCGCGGGAAGACGTCGCGCGTCAGTTCCAGTTTGCCTTTTCCGACAGGGAGCAGGCGATCAACGGCTACGCGGACTGGTTCTTCGAGTGGAAACGCTCCTACGTCGTGCTCAAGGAGACGCTGACAAGCGCGGCGGCGCGCTTTGCCGAGACTGGCAAGTACGAGTCGCTACCTGAAGCGGTCGAGCGGGACATCAAGGACTATTTCATGCGCCACTACGAGGCGCAGGTGCTGCGGCCGGAGATGCGCGACCGGACCATCACAGAGGGCGTTGAGGCGGCGGTGCGCAGCGCGCATGACAGCTACCGCCGGGTCATCGCCAATTCCGACATGCGGCTGCAGCTGTTTCTGGCGCGCAACACGCGCCACCTGGAGACGTTTCCCGCCGATGCGCCGCTGACGCAGACGCGGCTCGACTGGGACGCGCAGAAGTGGAAGGCGCCCACCTACCTGATGGAAGACCGGGCCTTCGACGGCATCGCCGGCATCGGCGTCGCCGCGGGCAGCGGCACGCTCGGTGCGCTTGTGCTTGGGCCTGCTATAAATCGCGCCATGAGCCAGGCTTTCGGCGCCTTGTCGCGCCGTTTCGTCACGGCCTTTTCCGCGCGGCTGGCGCTTGCGGAGCAGGGCGCTGCGGCCGGCACGCTGGTCGAGCCGGGTGGCGGTACGGTGGTCGGCGCGGTGGCCGGCGTGCTCGTTGGCTTCGCTGCTGACTACTTCGTCAACAAGGCCAACGAACAGTTTAACAGGGACAAATTCATCGCCGCCAATGAGGAGGCGCTGAACGCCACGATTGACGCCTGGAGGGGCAAGCTGACCGCCAACGTAGATGCCGCCATCGACCGCTGGTTCGACGACGCGCGGTCGAGCGTGGTCCTGGCGGGCAAATAGCCGGAACAATCTCAGCAACGGGAGAAGGCATGGGGCATGAGCTGACGGAACTGACAGAGATCACCATCGTGTTTCTGGTCGCTGTCGGCCTCGGCCTGTTGCTCGTGCGCCTTCGCCAGCCGCCCAATGTCGGCTACATCCTCACCGGCATGGTACTGGGGCCGACGGCGCTCGGCTTTGTCTCCAAGACGGAATCCATCAACCTGCTCGCCGAGATGGGCGTGCTGGTGCTGCTGTTCCTCATCGGCATGGAACTCAGCATCCGCGCCTTCGTGCTGGTGCTGCGGCCCGCCGTCATTACCGCGGCGCTGCAGATCGTGGTGTCGGTGTGCGTGACGCTGGCCTTCGGCCATTTCGCCGGCTGGTCCCTTCCGGCCTCAATCCTGATGGGCTTTGCGCTTGCCGTCTCGAGCACGGCGCTGGCGATCAAGATG
>JAYZVT010000424.1:0-15477 GCA_036155355.1 Pseudomonadota bacterium | reverse complement strand
GGTGCAACAAAGGGCTCGCCCTGCGGTGCGCCGGGCGTGAACAGCTTGTACTTCAGGCCCGGCCGGTCGCTGAATCCGAACAGCTTCCCCTTCACCTGATAATAGTGCTCTTCGGCGTCATAGCGCTCCACCTGCAATCCGACCGCGTCCGCGTCGAGCCGCCCGATCGCCTGCATGAGGGTGAACGAGGCCACCACCTTGTCCCGCTTGCTCCCCACCAGCGACACTTGCGAATCAAGAAATTCCTGTTCCGCGTCGAGGACGTCGAGCACTGTGCGCTGGCCGACCTTTTCTTCCTCCCGCACGCCATTCAGGGCGATCTTGTTGGCATTGACCTGCGTTTCGTCGGACTCGATCTGCGCCCGTGCGGCCGCCAGCCGGCTCCAGGCTGAAATGACATCGGCGCGCGTCTTGACCCGCGCCTGGTCGATCTCCAGACGGCGCTGCAGGCTGGTCTGGCGTGCCTGGCGCACCCGCGCCGAGGGCTCGCCCCCGCTGTAGAGCGGGACCCGCAGGCGGCCCGTGACCGTGGTCGACTCCTGCGACTCCACCGAGAGTGAAGGATCGAAACGCTCGCCATAGCTCGCCTCGACGCTGACCTCGGGCAGGGTCTCGCCGATGATCTGCTTCACCTCGTAACGCGAGGCCTCTTCCAGATACGTTGCCGACAGGATTGAGGGATTCTCCGCCGCGCCGATGGTCAGCGCGTCGTCGAGCCGGTGCGGCAAATGACCGTTCAGGTCCGGCGGCACCACAAGCTGGCCGGGCGGATGGCCGATAATCTGTTCATAGACGGCGCGGCTTGCCTTGAGGTTTCCTTGCGCCAGGTTGAGCTGCGACACCGACCCGGCGCGGCGCGCCTCGGCCTGGGCCACGTCGGTCCGCGTCACCTCGCCCACGTCGAAACGGTCCTTGGTAGCGGTGTACTGCTCGCTGAGCACCCTGAGGTTATTCTCGCGCAAGCGCACGATGGCCTGGTCCCGGAGCACATCCACATAGGCCGTGGTGGCGTCGAGCAGCACCTGCTGTTCAACTGTACGCAGACTCTCCCGGCCTGACTTGATTGTCGCCTCCGCCTCGCGGATGGCGTTGATCGTCCGCAATCCCCGGAACAGCGGTTGGGTCACGGTAAGCGCGTAGCCGCTCGGCCAGTTGCCACCTTCGCGCAATTGCAGCGCACCCGTCCCCGCCGCATTGCTTCGCGGCTCTATATTGGTTCGGGTGCGGCCAACATCCAGATCGGCGCTGACCGAGGGGCGCATGCCCGCCTTCGCCCGCGCAAGTTCCTCGTCAAGCGCGCGAAGCCGCGCCCTTTCCGCTTCCAGGGTGGGGTTGGACCTGTAGGCCGATGCCAGCGCTTCACCCAGGGATTCAGCGAATGCGGGCGCGGGACAGAAAAGGCACAGCACTGACAATGCGATCATGACGCGCACGCACGCGCACAAGACCCCTTGCCCTTTCCCAAAGGCAAATTTCACGACACGCATTGCCTACCCTTGACGCGCATGCGGCGCGCTAAAAACGGGGTATCCGCGACCCGGCACCCGCGCGACGCTGCCCCTAAAGATCAACCCATCGAGCATAGTCGCCGCATATGGGCGGTCCAAGCCAAAACGGCCCGGCCCTTAGCAATGCGAAATGTGTTGTGGAGTCCCGGCAACACTCTGACCGGAAAGCACAGGATTCCAGTCGTTTGGCGCCGTCCGGCGGCCTGTGTGAAACTGTCAGAAAACAAACGCCGCAGGCCGCTCGAATCCGGGCAGCGGACACGCTCCCGCCTCGAATGCGGCGCGGTGACTGAGGTCCGACCGGATACGGGTATAGACAAGGGCGCGCCCGTTGGCGCCACTGGCGACGACCGCGACCAGCCTGCCGCCTTCCTTCAACTGCGCCAGGAGCGCCCCTGGCACCTCGGGCACCGAGCCGCCCAGCAGGATGACGTCAAAAGGTCCCTCGCTGGCATATCCGGCCTCCAGCGGTCCGGCGACGATGGCAGTGTTGTCCACGCCCAGTTCCACGAGCGTGGCGCCGGCGCTCTCCGCAAGTTGGGCGTCGCATTCAAGACCGACGACGGATTCTGCCAGTCTGGCGAGAATGGCCGTCGAGTATCCGGTGGCGCAGCCCACATCCAGCACCAGGTCCCCCGGCTGCACGCCGGCAAGCTGTATCAGCCGGCCGAGTGGCATCGGTGCCATGAGAAAACGGCCCGGCCTGCCGCCAGCAGAAGCAGCGAGCGGAATATCATCGTCCATATAGGCAAGGGTGCGCAGATTGTCGGGCACGAATTTCTCGCGCGGCAGACTGGCCATGGCGTCGATGATGCGCCGGTCCGTGACCCCGTTGGGGCGTATCTGCGATTCCACCATATTGGTGCGTGCGATGGCGAAGTCGCCCATCCCGGATCTCCCGCGGTCGGCATCTGCCGGGGCACGGCCCGCGTGCCGGCCCCTCGTCGTTCGGGACATTAGCCAAACCCGTCGCGCGCGCAAGCCTGCAAACGGGGCGCCTGGCGGCACGCCAGGTTCACGCTTGATTGTGAAAGACTTGCGGCTTTGCTAGCTTTGCGATACGAGCACGGCCCGTGTTCGCACTTCCGGAGATGGCCACGTGGCGGAGTGGTGACGCAGCGGACTGCAAATCCGTATACCCCGGTTCGATTCCGGGCGTGGCCTCCAACACTTAGCGTCAAGCGCCCTGTTCGTTTTACAGGGCGTTTTACATTCCACGTTCATTTTTTGCCCCTCTCCAGTTTGGCGATCGCCGCAATCGCCAGCTTGTCCGTCCGCGCCGAATAGCGATCGAGGATGGCTCCAACGTCCCTCAGTGAATGCCCGGTGATCGTCGCTATCTCCTGTGGCGTGCACTCCGCTTCGCTCAGGCGCGTAACCGCTGTTCCGCGCAGATCATGAAATGTCAGATCACGAAGACCCGCCTTTCGCGAAGCGCCTCCCCACGCTTTGCGGAAAGCGTTAGGTCGCCAGGGCAAACCCTTGCTGTTCGTCAAGATCACGGGCGAAGTGCGCGGACACTGTTCGAGAATAGCCCGCAGGCACCGGGTCACCGGGATATTCACCCGCCGGCCGGTCTTTGCCTGGCGCAACCTGATCCACGTTCCGTCATAACTGCTCCACGGCAGTGTAAGCAGGTCGCCTTGGCGCTGGCCGGTTTCGAGCGCGGCGATCAATGCTCGCACCAACGTCGCTGGTGCTACCGCCATGAAAGCAGCGATGTCCTGTTCCGACCAGATGCGATCACTACGGTCCGCATGATAGAGACGCTGCACGCGTTCTGGCGGCCGGTAGCTTGTCAGCCCCCTGCCCCTTGCCCAATTGACTACTCGCATCAGAACGGTCCAAGCGTAGTCAGCCTGACGCGGGCTCGATGCCATTGCATCACGCCACTCAAGAAAATCGCGAGTGACCCGCACATCCTCAAGCGCATCTACGGGCAGATCACCAAACGTCAGTTCGATCTTCGATAGCTGTTTCAGATAGTCCGACTTCGTGCGCGTCCGTAGCTGCTCGAACTCGGGCGAAGCCTTGAAGCCAGAGAGGATGGAGCGAAACAGCGAAGGGTCTGGAGTGCGGCGATTGCGGTGAGCCGCAACATAGCTTTCCAGAAACTCTATTGAGCCTGGCTCGCCAACCAGTCTCGGGCCACCGCGCCAAGCGTAGTGATAGGTCTTCAACGTGCCGTCTGCCAGACGGGCGCGAACTTCATGAACGCCATCGGGCAGTTTGGCGCGCCTAGCTCGCATGGCGTTTCGCTCTCCAGGAGTCGAGAGTGTTGGACGCTAGGCCGATGCCGGACATGCGATCGAGCGCCGCGTCGATCGCACGCATATCGTACAGACCGCATTCCGCTAGTGGCTTTGGAAGACGTTGGCCAGCAACCCAGCTTCGGAAGGTTGCGAGGTCGCATCCGATCTCGGCGGCGGCAGCCTTCTCGGTCTTAAGCCGCGACATGATCAGTTCGCCTTTTGCGCGCGTGCCTGCGCAGCGTCTAGCGGTTTGATGCCCCGCCGATCGAGTTCATCGTCGATTGCTTTCAGGATACACAATCCGATTACGGCTTCCTGTAAGTGACGCGCGCCTTTCTCTATTACTTGGCGCCGCTTTTCAATTAGCGTCTTCGCTTCACAGTCTTCGATAGCCTGATCGTGGAAGGTAATTTTCATCGTTTACCCTCCCTTGCCTCGCGCCGCTTTTCTTCCTTGGCGCGCTCGCAGAAGCGATCGCGCATTCCTCGGACATTGAGAACCAGAACGCTCGCATGTGATCGAAGGGAAACGACTACTTCCTCAAGCGTCCGATCTTGGGAAGCGCCCAACCAAATCCCGTCCTCTCTTTCGACAACAACGAAGTCACATTCAGGATTCTTCCTGACAAAGTCCGAAAGTTCAGCGGCGACTCTCGCCGCACCACCTGGCAACATCCAATTGCGCATATGCACAAATGCGCCCAAGTGAACGGCATCAAATTCATCGAGGTCACGCGCACGCCCTCTGGTGCCCTTTAGGCCCAAACCGTGCCGGCGAACCGCATCAGCCACGTCCTGGACGGCAATCCCGAATAGATTGGCGACCTGATTCGTCTTCAAGGTGTCCATGCCGGACTTATAGCAATTTGCCATTTTTCTAGCAAGAGAAAAATGGCGCACTGCCATTTGTATGAAGTGCGACGGAAACAACAAAGGCCGGCGCATTGCTGCGCCGGCCGGAACGTGCCTTCAAACGCGTCAGCTCATGGCCGCAAGATCGCGATCAATCGCCTTAAGCAGCCTCTCGCAACGATCTTCGTCTAGAAAGCCCGCGCGCGCTACGCGCAGTTTTATTTGCAGATCGGGGATGGTCGATGCGGGCGCCTCGATGATCTTCGAGAGAAGCACTTCGGCCTCGGAGCTCGCGGCTTCGCAATAATCAGCGAACGCCTCGGCATCGCAGTCCCGATCCAAACAGCGGCGGTTCAACTCCACAACCGTACCGATGCACGTGCGGTCGCGAAATCTCTGCTCAGAATCTGACTGCGCGGAGATTGCCGCCTTGAGGCGTGCTTCCGCCGCCTGCCACTTCGCAGCAAGCTGAGCAATATCAACTGCTTTCGTGATAACGGTGTCAGCGGTCATGTCGTCCCTCCTTTCAGGGTCGGCCTGGCAAGTGCCGGCGGGACGCTCCAACGTTCCGCCGGTGCGAGTGAATCTTGTGATAGTTCCCAAGTGTCTGCAAGCACATATACTGAATCCTGAACAACGGTCGCTTGGACACGGATAATGGCGAAGAACCTATCTCTCGAGGAAATCTACAGATTGCTAGATGAAGTGGATGAAGCTCTTGAATTTGTAAGAGGCTGGACCCTACCACATATCGATCCGATTGAGATTCCGAACCTTCCATACATCGTGGATGAACTCTCCGGGTACTACTCGATATACAGTTCCGATCTCCCCTCACAGATCGGCATACCGGCAACGACCCTTCAGCAATTGAGCGCCCGGGCAGGCAAGCGGAGCATGGCGACTCACACCGCGCTCGTCGTAGCTGAACGACTCAAATCATTCCTTCGAGCACAAGAGTCCAGTCATGCTTCCGGTGAAATTGTGGTGACGACAGAAGAGAAGCTGGATGGAAGCGAAATTGTAGAGGCAATACCGAAGGCGTCATCTCCGTCTATCCCGGCAGAACGCTGGGTCATTGTGCCGCCAAGTGCGGACATCCAAGAAAGGATCAGGGCCGTAGCGTCACTGTTGGAGACTGTGCTTCTTCAACTTGCGCATTCCAATTTGCCTGAGAATGATCAGGTCATCCGAGGGCTAGAGCGAGCCCAGCTTATTGCCATCTTGGAGACAGCCCTAAACGTACTGAGATCACCTGCAATTGAATCTGGTCTTATGAAGAAGGTTGCAGACCGACTCACCGAGACGGCCAAAAAGGCTGCAGAGAAGCAAATTCAGGAAGGATTGGGGGGCATGATGCAAAGCGTAGCTGATCAACTTTGGGAACTGGTGCGACAGCTATTCTAGCTGCTTGGGCATGTGCGTCGTGTTCACGACCGGATCAAGATCATTCCATGTCGCCCAGAACGTCAGCCACAATGCGCGGCGGGTCATATCCATATCCGCACGATGCCTGCAATGATTGCTGCCGCCAGCGTCAGCGCGACCGGAGCAAGTTCATAAGCAACCAACTGAATGATTTGTCGCTGGACTTGTTTTTCAACCACTACCGGAACGCGGAACATGTTTACGCGCTCGTCTTGATATAAACTACGCAAATTCGGATTTCGGTTTTTGAATTGCGCCGAGAGCGTTAGCAACCGCTCCAAACGGTCTATTTCGAAGGGATTCCAACTGCGGAACCTACCTACATCGTTTGGCATCCGACTTAAGATCGTCCGGTCGTGCTTTGGAAATTTGCGCCAGTACATGCGCAGCTCAGGATAAAAGAACTGTCGGCGATCTTCACCGTCCGGCCACCGCCCGGTCAGATTCTCCACCCACTCGGACCAGTCACCGAATCCATGAGTGACTAGCATAAGAATATTGTAGGCGTTGGCGATCCACAGGACCGCAAGCGCCGCAGTGCGATCGTCGATGCCTACAGGTAGCCGGATGCCGAAGATATTCAGGTTGCTGAACTGTGCGCCAACTGCGTATGCGAACAGCAGCACAACACTAAGGACCAGCACATTGCGTTTGTAACGGAGTGCGCGCTCCGACAGGATTTCATGCTGAGCGGCATTCAGCAGTTCTTGATGGTTTTCTTGCATCTTCGTTGACTGTCCGTCGTATCTAGCCCTGATGCATTAGCTCACGGTCGTGCGGCATCTGTGGCGACTAGTCGCTTTGGCCGTTACTAAGCCTTCCTGCGTGAACCCGCTTAAGCGCGACCTCATAATTTGGCGCACAGAGACATTGCCGCGCCGCCATGCCCAACCCCTAGGATCTAGCAAACTCGCGCCAGCTAAGCCCCTGTGCTGCTATGAGGCAAAGTTAATCCTGTAGTAATTCGCGGGTCGACTCTCAATTAATCCAGTGCCACGATGCCTCAAGTTGAGTAGTTGGGGGCAGTTCTATGGCGTTCATGGAGCGTGTTGCGCCAGTCGTAGATGCTACGATTGACGCTCTGGCGAAGACCCGCTTTGTTGAAGACCCTATTGCCGGCACCAAGTTTTCCCGCGCCACAAGTATTATCAGCTCGGCCTACAAGAGACACGGCCGGATCCTCGAAACCGCTATCCTGGAAAGCCTGCGCGACAGCAATCGTCACAGGGTGTGGCAAGAGCAGAAATTCAGGATATCGCCGGCGGCGGATGCACTGATTAACTCACTGCCAGGTCCGCAAGGGGAAGCGCAGGCGCGAAAGAGTGCCCTTCCCTATGGCGACAAGGGGCGGACCGTCCAGGTAGACCTAGTCGCATTCGACAGCGCCGACAACGTTATTCGGGCCTACGAAGTGAAGCGCGGCAACGGTCATTTCGATGCTGGAAAGATCCGGTCCATCAAGCGTGACCTGATGGGCATTCAGGTTCTCTTAAAGAGCTACGGCGAGACTGCGAAGGTCCAGCCGGCTGCGGCAGAGTCACGGATCATTTTCTATTACGGGATCCGTTCGCTCCCCCCGCCGTGGTCGCTGGTACGCGAAGAACTGGACGACCATTTCGGCTACCCCGTCGTAGAGAAAATAGAGCAAGCCAATGACTACTTCCGCGCCAGACTCCATCGACTCGTTGAAGCGATCTAGATTTGGCGTGATCTACGCGGACCCCCCTTGGTCGTTCCGAAACTGGAGCGCGAAGGGAACCGGTCGCAATGCCGTGTCCCACTATGACTGCCTGAAATTTGAAGATCTCGCGGCATTGCCCGTCGCTGATCTCGCTGCGGACAACTGCGCGCTCTTCCTCTGGGCGACCGATCCACTTCTGCCGCGCGCCTTGGAGCTGATCGAAGCCTGGGGCTTCGAATACAAGACGGTAGGCTTCTACTGGGTGAAGCAGAACGCCAAACATGAGCAGAGCTATTTCACCGGCCTAGGCTATTGGACGCGCGCCAACCCCGAGCAGTGCTTGCTGGCGACTCGTGGCAAGCCTAAGCGGAAGGCAAAAGACGTGCGCAGATTGGTCGTAGAGCCGCGCAGGGAACACAGTCGCAAACCTGATGAAATACGGTGCCGGATCGAGCGCCTTGTCGATGGTCCGTATCTCGAACTATTTGGCAGAGAGACGAAAGCTGGCTGGCACTGTTGGGGCAATGAAGCACGCTTGTTCGATGGCGGTAGTATTCAAACTCGACGTCAGCCATCGAATCTGGCCCTCGCGGACCCTTGCGTCACAATTTGAGTCGAGGAGGCGCAGCGGCTTGCGACCGTTTCCAAGCGGGAGTCACCGCCGCGCCTCCATGCAACAGAGGCTCGAAACCCCCTCCGTCGCAATTCGTCAGCCACCGCCACATCAAAGCAGATGCGGCGCCAGCATACTCGTCGCGTCTAGGATGCCGCGCACTTCAGCAGCTTTATCGCGTTGCTGTCGGCAATCGAACCATGAACACGCTTCGTCAGGTAAAACATCACATTCGGCTTGTTGGTGTAAGGATCGCGCAGCACGCGAGTGCCGAGCCTGTCAACGATGCGGTAGCCGCGCCGCCAGTTGCCGAAGGCTATCGGGAAAGCTCCAGCGCCAATGTTCGGCATGTTTTCGTCGATCGCCACCGGATAGCCGAGCAACATCGGCGGCGCACCAGCCTGGACGCTTTCCTGCCACAAGTAGTTAGCCGTGTCGCCGAGGGACTTCAATTTTCTGATCTTGCCGGCGACGGTGGAGTTCATCATCCAGCCGACGCCAGGGCCGGCCTTGTAGGCTGGCTTCAGCGAGTAGACCAAGTCGGTCAGCACATCGACGCCGTTGTGCGTCCCATCATTGATGTCGGCTGCAACACCGCTCGGCACATATTGAAGCACCCCGAATTCACGCTCGCTGTCCCCGGTTGATACCGGCGTCTCGCCATTCAGGAATCCGCTTGGCTTGTTGATGCCGTCCCCAGCAACGAAAGCCGCACCTTCCTGAACCGCGAATTCGTCAATGATGTTGTCGCGAATAAACTGCTCCAGATCGAAATTCGAATCGTCGAGAAGCCACTGACTGATGCTCGCGTTGGCGTAGATTTCGCCGCCGAATGGAGTCACCATCGCAAACTGCGGTGTATCGGTCTCTGGCCTTGCCTGTTCCTCGCCGACCCAACCGGAGCTAGTACCGCGCCGGTTGACGAGAAACGAGTAAGTTCCCTGCCCTTGTCCGAGGGTGATGACAGTCGCCCAAGAACGCAGCGGAGAGAATTCCAGCAACTGCGATTGGATTGTGCCGTCGATCGTCTCCGGCACGGCAAAGCCGCCGTCCGGACCGGAACTTTCGCGCATCGATGCGTGTGGAGCGCCGGAGCGAAGGAACTCGACAAAACCACGCCTGCCAGCAGCCTCTGCCGGCGTCGATGCACCGGGACCAACCCGTATCGCGGCAAGGCCAGCGCTCAGACCATCGACGGCGGCCTCAACGTTGCTCAGACGCTCGTCCTGGCGTCGCGTGTGAGTGTCGATTGTGTTGCGCATGTCAGCGAAAATTGCGGCCGCATTGCCGGCATTCGCATGCGGCAAAGTGACAAGCCCCCGGGCACGGTTGCCCGAATTATTGATCGTCTCCATGAGTAGTCTCCTAAGATGGATATTGCAGCCAACCACGCACCGACTGTCGGCGCCTGGTGTTCAATTTCCTGTCTCGCTGGAGACCGTGAGCAGCTAAGCGGCCTGCATCGCGCTTGGCCTGACTACTCTCGGAGTATCCCGGCTTGCATCGCGCGGAGCCGGCACCAGGTGGATGGTTGCATCGCGCGGGCCACCCGGCAGATCGAAACGCTCATTCAGGAATGATGATCGCTTCGTAATCCATACGTCTGCTTATTCGTGAATCGTGTCAAGAGTCGCTTATCAGCTTCGCTCGCAACTCCAAAAAAAATAATCCGAAACACGCGCGCAAATATTTTGCGTTATACCGCCGGTGTTCGTGCGCGTCGCTTTCAAGTTTTCACTACCCCTTGGTCAATGGAACGGCGGGAGGATGTTGGGAAGGTTGGTTGTGATACTCGGCCAACTCTCCCACCAATTTCTCGTTTGCGTTCAACGCCGCGCTGCATTCGATGGGAGGGTTGGGAAGGTTGGGAAGGATTCTCAATTGAACACATCCTCGCGCGCACGCGCGCTATGTGAGTCATAGGCGTAACCTTCCCAATCCTCCCGGCCCCTCCCGTTGCCAATGTCTTCAATGGGTTGGCAAAGCACCAACCCTCCCGACTTTGGGAGGGTTGGGAGAGTTCACCGCTAGCCGGATGTGGCGCGCGCATCGTCGCCGTCCCATTCATCTGCATTGCGCTTCAGTGCCTTCCCGTCCTGGTCAATGAAATCAGCGATCCTGCGCACGGTGCGTATGTCGAGCCACCAAACAACATCGGACTGCTTTCGTTTGTAACCTCGCTCGCTCAATGCGCGCGAAAAGCCGGCCTGTTTCCAGGGCGGCGCCCCGTTCGCTTCAGCCCAAGCGATGAATAAGTCGTAGAGCACGCTCGACTGAACTCGCTCGCCGGAAGCGTGTGCTGTGCACGTGGACATGAAGCGACCAAGAGGATCGGACTCCGATCGATACTCGGCCGTGGCGGTCGTGACATCGCTCGGTTCGCAAATGCCGTTGTCCATCAGGTCGCATAAGCCATCGAGCAATCGGTTGAGAATGCCAGACGCTTCGGCATGTAGCTTTTCCGTGAGTTTAAGGTCGCGCTCAGCATCTGGAATCTGGACCGTCCAAGGCAGCATTTTCACACGCCGCCAAATACCTTCGTCGGCGCCATCGATGCGTGGGCGATGATTGCCGGACATCGTCAATTTGAATTGCGGTCTCAACTCGAAAGGATCTCGATTCAAGTGGCGAACAAGCATCGGTTCGCCGCCAGTGGCAAGCTTGATCAATGCCTCCGCGAGCTTCGCGCCCTTTTCCGGTTCTGAGGTTCGAAGGAACCTTACGCCGGCGAGGTTGGCCAGGTCGGGCGTAGGCTGACTTGCATTTCGCGGCCGACCGTTGTCGAGGAAAGTTTCGATCGGCACCGTTCGAGCGTAATCACCGATGATCCGCGCCCACGTTTCAAACAGCGTCGATTTTCCGTTCTTCCCGTTGCCCCAGTTGAACAATAAGACTTGGTGAGAGACATCGCCCGTCAGACACAGCCCGCCCCATTGGTGCAGGAATCTCCGGTTGTCACTGCTCGGCTGCACCCGACTAAGAAAAGCCTCATAGGTCGGGCATTCTGCCTTCGGATCATAGGTAACTGGCGCAATTCGGGTAATCAGATCGTCGGGGTCGTGTGGCCTCAACTCTACGTAGTTGGCGCCATCGTCGCGTTGGCGAATTTCAAGCGTACCGTTGAGCACATTCAAGCGGAAAGGATCGGCATCGAGCGCCGATGATTGCACCGCCATCATTGCTTCGGCGCGGCCTCGAAGTGCGCCCATTTTCCCGGCCGCCTCGGATGCGCGCCCGAACGCCTTCAGCTTGTCGGACAGCGTGAGCGATCTTTGCTTTCCCGGCGAACTCATGCGCCAACCTCCCGATCCTTCCCGGACCTAGCCACAGCGACGGCCTCAAATTGGATAGATCGAACGGTCGTATGCTCAGCCCGTTTGGCCGCTTCCGCGCCGCCTTGGGCATCCCACCGCCGGCCGTCCCACGCGAGCCAGCCGATCGCTGGACAGAATTTCAGCTTGCGTTGATGTCGTGCGACAAATCGCTCCACGTTCCCAAGGTCAGTCTGGGGAAGCCATGCGAGGCGATAGTGGAGTGAATCCTCACCCCCTCCGTCATCCGTCGAATCGGCGAGGCTCCCGATATCTCCCACCTCACCATTTTCTGCCAGCATTTCGAGCCGGTCTTGAATGGCTGCGGAGGGCAAGGCCGGTGCAGTTGCGATTGCCTCGGCAACCGCACTTAGGGCTGCGTCATCGCCCTTCGCCGATGGCGTATCGGTGTCAGACATTGCGGCAGCACCAACGGGAGGGAGCATTCCGAGCGTTTTGGAGACGCGCGACAACCTCTTGATTTTTCAGAGGCAGAAAATCCCGCGTTTTGAAGCTAAGCCAATGATTTTGCGAGAAACCGCGTGGCCTGCAAATCCGTATACCCCGGTTCGATTCCGGGCGTGGCCTCCATCTCCAGGTTTCCGATCCCGAGGCCCTCGTCAGCCGGCATTTTTCGTGCTTTTGCCGCTTCGTTCCTGACGCCATCGCTCCCAGGCGACCACTGCCTGCCTGCGCCAGCGCCTGACCAGCGGCAGGTCATAGGAGAGCACCAGGAATCCCAGCGGGATCATCCAGAACCCCAGCACCGGCAGGAATCCGACGAGCCCGCCCGCCACCAGCAGTGCGCCGAGGGCGATGCGGCCGATCTGCGAACCTGGAAGATGGATCTTCCTGCCGCCGAAGCGAATGTGTGGCGCCATTCCTTCCGTCCTGTCCCGCTTACATAAGAATTGCCTTGCCTCTTCCACTCCCGACACGTGGTCATTGCCGGCACGGTCTGCAATGGCAAGACAGGGTCCCAAGAATCCGGATCAATTGGTCTGGCAAGAGCCCAACTCATTTGCTATAGGCAGCGACGCATGCGCGCCCTATGGCGGGCTGCCCGATCCCCGGTAGCTCAGTTGGTAGAGCAAGCGGCTGTTAACCGCTGGGTCGCTGGTTCGAGTCCGGCCCGGGGAGCCAGATTCCAGAAAAGCCGCCGGAAGTGCTTCCGGCGGCTTTTCGAATTTCGCCTATAAGGACCATTCCGCTTCGACATGGCCAACACATCCCCGTGATACCCGGAAAGATTTCAGTGCTTTCCAAGGCGCTGCCAACCAGCCGCGACAGCCGGACTCATTGAAAAGTCGCGAGGCACACTATAATTCCTTATACAGACATACGCCTTGTCGCGGCTGGAACTGTCCGGCCAATTCAATGCGACACCCTTCCCGCCGCCGACGTATGCCGTGGTTCCAACTTGATGGAGAACACCATGGTACAAACACACCCCCAGACAACGCGTTCGCACAGGACCTGGGAGGACTGGCTGAGCATTGCGTTCGCCGCTCTGCTTGTAGCCAGCCCCTGGATCACCGGGGAGGCAATGAGCAATTCAGCGATGGTCAACCTGACGGTCACAGCTACACTCATCGTCGGCTTCGCGGCGCTTGAGTTGGTTGAATTGCGCCGATGGGAGGAGATAGGCGAGATCATCTTCGGTCTATGGATCGCGACCTCGCCGCTGGTCTTCGGCTATGCCACGCAAGGCACGCTGAGATACTGGCATGGCGTGCTGGGTGGCCTCGTCGTCCTGCTCGCAGTCATCGAGCTCTGGCAGGATCGGCAAAGCAGCGAAGCAGACCTCGCGCATCACGGCTGGTAGGCCACACCGCGAGGCGATCGCAGGGTAGCCTGCAGGACCGCAATGACATTGGGGGCGCACCCTTGTCGGGGTGCGCCCCATTGCTTACCCAACAGCCGTGCGAATTCGGACAGGGTCGGGCCCGCCCCGGCCGCAACGCACAGCTTTTGCACAGTGATTTTGGCGACGCGAGACGGCGCGCCATGTTTCCGCCTTACGACTCAGAAAATGTCGCTCCCGCACTACCGAATAAGAAAACGCGAGCCAATCGCGTGAAAAATCTGAGGGAAAAATAAACATGAAGGAAGCGACGTTCGCGATCATGTTCATGATTCCATGGCCGCATTCCGCGACCCTGGAGAAGTTCGTGATCTATACTTTTCCTTCCGAGCAGGCTTGCGTGGAGTCCATTCCGGACGTGAAGCGCAAGCACCGGCTGTTTTTCCGGACGCTCGGATGCGTAGCTATCACGGCTGACGCCGCCTAGACGGGGTTAGTCGCCCGGCAGTTCCCCCCAAAAGGACCGCCGACTGTGACAAGGGAAGCCGCCGGATGACACTCCGGCGGCTTCTGTCGTATCAGGGGTAAGATCGAAGCCGCCGCGCTGGACGCCATTGGGACCATGTCCGAACGCCACGTCATTGCCGCCGCGAGCGGGCTGGCCATTCGCCTGCACAGCGGGGCCTCCGCCCGCATCGAACTGACGGAAGGCCCGCAGGTGGTGGATGCCTGGGCCTTCGGCCTGCCCGACCTGAGCGAGTTCCTCTCCGCTGAACATACCCGCTCATGCCTCGAGCGTCTGATCCCGCGCCGGGGCGATGCACTCTATTCGAACCGCCGCCGGCCGATCCTGCGCATCATCGAGGACAGGTCTCCCGGCGTGCACGACCTGCTGCTGTCCGCCTGCGACGATGCCCGCTACCGTCTTCTCGGTCATGCCGGTCCGCACCGCTCCTGCGTGGCCAATCTTCGCGAGGCCCTCCACGCCCTGGGCCTCGCCCCCCCCGAGATACCCAGCCCGTTCAATATTTTCGAGCGCGTGGGCGTGTCCGGCGATGGCGTGTTGGAAATCCAGCCGCCCCTTGCCCGCAAGGGCGACAGCATCACGCTGTGCGCTGAAACCGATCTTGTGCTGGTGCTGTCTGCCTGCCCCATGGACATTGCGCCGACCAACGGCGCCGACCGCACGCCCAAGGGCGTCAGTGTGGAAATCTTCGCGGCCGGTTAGGACGAATCTAGCGGAACAGCCAATCGAGCAGGCCGGGCTGGGTGGACCGGCGTCCGGACGAGGAGGACGGTCCGCCGAACAGCCCGCCCGATCCGAACCATGGATCGGAGTTTTCCAGCTGCTCTTGCGGCTGCGGCTTGCGCAACTGCACCTCGTTGGTGATGCCGTCGGGATCGGTCACGGCGACCGACACCTGCCGCCATTCCCAGTTGGCGTGCGTCGTGCCCCAGATCTCCGGCTCCACCGCCACTACCCGGTTGCTCCACAGATCGACGATGGCCACATATTCCGTGCGCGTGTCGCCGTCCTTCTTGCCGGAGAAATAATGCAGCAGGCCGATACCCTGCAGTTCGTATTTCAATACCTGCCAGCCGAGGATTTCTGGCTGTCCTTCCCCGTACATTTCCAGCCGAACCTGTACCTTGGGAAACTTGGGATTGGTGGCTACGAAGCGTCCCGGCGCCGTCTCGCGTATCTGCCAACCATCTACGGCCGGGCCAATCGCCACATTCTCCGCCGCTACCGGCGGCTCCACGCCAAGCTTCTTAAGCGCCGCGCGCGCCGCGCGGCTATTCGGGTCCGCCGCCAGCGCAGCCTGGTAGTCGGCGATGGCCTCCTGCGGCCGGCCCTGCGCCTCGTGCAGCTCTGCCCGAACCTGGTGGAACTCGGCATTGCCGGGCGACAGCTCCAGCGCGTGATTGGCATCCGCCATCGCCTCCTCCGGCAGTCCGGCCTTCTGGTTGACCAGCGCGCGCTGGCTGAAGGCTTCACCCGAGGCGGCATCGAGCGATGTCGCGGTGG
>JAYZVT010000423.1:0-2711 GCA_036155355.1 Pseudomonadota bacterium | reverse complement strand
GCGGCCTGTCGGTGAAGCTCTCGGGCGCGCCTGTGATGCAGCAGGAGATCCGGGACGCGGTGGAGCGCGATCGACTGGTCTATAACGGCCTCGGATTTGCGCTCGGCACCATCATCGCCATCATCTTCTTCCGGCGCGTGTCGCTAATGCTGATCGCCGCGCTACCACCCATCATCGCTATCTTCTGGTCGCTGGGAACCTTCGGCCTGATCGACTTCAAGCTGAACCTGTTCCTCAACGTCATGTCGCCGCTGGTGATGGTGCTGGGCTTTTCGGACTCCATGCAGCTCACCTTCGCCATCCGCGACCGGTTGATTGCCGGCTACACGCGCAGCGAGGCGATCCGTTATGCGCTGCTGGTGGTCGGTCCGGCCTGCGTGCTGTCTTCGGCCACGGCCGCGGCTTCATTCATCACATTGTTCGCTTCCGACTCATCTCTCATCCGCACTTTCGGGGCGGCAGGAGCCATGTCCACGCTGATCGCCTATCTTTCCTCCATACTCATGGTGCCACTGCTGGCGATCTTCCTGTTGAGGGATAACGACGATCTGGGTGCCAAGCTGAAAACGCGCGATCCGGGCATCAGCTGGCTCAAATCCGTATGTGGCTGGATCGCTGTGCAGACGACTCGCCGTCCGGGGCTGTTTTTCGCAATCGGATTGATCTGCGTGATCGGCTTCGGGTCGGTGTATCTGTCACTGAGCCCGCGCTACAGGCTTGCTGACCAGGTGCCTGACAGGCAGGAAGCGGTGGAGGCGAGCGGCAGCCTCGATCTCAAGCTGACCGGCGCAAACCCGCTCGAAGTCATGATCGAGTGGCCAAAGGACAAGACGCTTTATGACGAGGAGGTGATCGACGTCATTGGCAAGGTGCACAAGGCGCTCGAAGTCCAGAAGAACGTCGGCAACGTGTGGTCCGTGGAAACCTTGCGTCGATGGCTGGTGGAGAGCGGTGACTACTCGCTGCCGGTGCTGAAGGAATATATCGACATCCTTCCCCCGCACCTCGTCGGCCGGTTCCTCAATTTCGGAGTGAACTCGGCGCTTGTCAGCGGCCGTATCCCCGATATAGACGCCTCGGAAATCCTGCCGGTCATCGAGGAACTGGACAGACAGTTGCAGGCGGTGCGTGATGCCTATCCCGGCTTCCGTATTGTCGCAACCGGCCTGTCGGTGGTCGCGGCGCGCAACAGCGCAAGCATGATCGAAAATCTGAACATGGGCCTCACTATCGAGATGCTGTTCATTTCGGCCTGTCTGGGCCTCGTCTTCCGGTCGGCGCTGGTTGCGGGCGTCAGCCTGCTGCCAAATCTGTTCCCGATTTTCACTGCGGGTGCCTTCCTCGCCGCCACAGGCGCTGGATTGCAGTTTGCCAGCATCATCGCGCTGACGATCGCATTCGGGCTCGCCCTGAACGCGGCGGTGCACTATTTCAACCGCCTCCGTCTCGAACAAAAGCCGGGCGAGGACCCGGCCATCGGCGTAACGCGCGCCACGGTTTTGATCGGCCCGGCGCTGATCCTCACGACCATGGTGCTGGTGATCGGGCTGGGCGTGACGATCTTTTCAGGCCTGCCGTCGCTCAGGACGTTCGGCGAACTGACGGCGCTGGCGCTGGTTGCCGGCCTGATCGGGGACCTGTTCATCTTGCCCGCCACGATCCTGCTGGTACAGCGAGGGCTCGCTTTCTTTCGGCGAAATTACGGGGCCGTCGGCTGAGTGCTGCGCCGTGCCTCAGATGCCCAGGCCAGAAAACTCCTCGGCCAGCCTTACATATACCGGGCGTTTGAAGGGAACGACGAGGTCAACGGTATCGGAGAGGGGCACCCACCGCCAGGCATCGAACTCCGCCGTCTTGCTCTCGCCTGGGCCGATATCGAAATCGCTTTCATCGCCCAGATAGCGCATGGCGAACCACTTCTGGCGTTGACCGCGGTAGCGGCCCTTAAGCGCCACGCCAATGGCCTCGGGCGGAAGGTCATAGGTGAGCCAGTCGGCGCTCTCGCGCAGGATGCTCGCCTCGCGGGTGCCGGTCTCCTCGTGCAGTTCGCGGAAGGCGGCCTGTTCCGGCGTCTCGCCTTCGTCGATGCCGCCCTGCGGCATCTGCCAGCGGTGAATGGAGCGGTCGCCATCCCACTTGGAAACGCGCCTGCCTATCCAGACGTGGCCCGCCTTGTTGAAGAGAAGTATGCCGACGCAGGGCCGGTAGGGCAGCGAAGCAGGCGCGGCGGGGCTGGACAAATTCAGCTCTGGTGCTGTGAGCGGACAACGGCGCTCACGGGTACCAGCATCACGCCTTTAGACTTCAACTGCGTCGCCCATTCCGCGACGTGGTCGATGGTGGCGGGGAGCGCCGTACCGATGCCAATGGCGAAGCCCTGCTCCCTAGCGATACCCGCCAGGCGGTCGAGTGCGGCATCGATGCGTTCCGGCGAGGGCTCCGCGTCGATGGACAATTGCGCGGTGGCGAAGCCAAGGCCGAGGTCGCGGGCAATGGTTCCGGCCGTGGAGCGCCCGGCGGTTCCGTCGTCCAGATAAATAAGGCCGCGCCTGTGCAATTCCTCGAGTACCGGCAGGAACGACTGCTGGGCCGCGACGAACTTCGCGCCCATGTGGTTGGTGATGCCGGTATAGCCGGTGAAGCGGCCCATAAGCCATTGCAGGCGCTTGATATTCTCCTCTGGCGGGAGACCGGTCAGGAGCGTATGGGGG
>JAYZVT010000422.1:0-8343 GCA_036155355.1 Pseudomonadota bacterium | reverse complement strand
ACGGATCGAGCTGGCCGAACCCGGCGAAGGCCCGAAACCTGACCCCGAAATGCTTCCTCTCACACTCCCTCGGGTCAACTCGAAGATCGGCGAGAGCCGCATGTACAAGGACCTGACCGCCCATCCCTGGGCCGGACTTGACGTGCGCATGACTATCATCGCCCGCGACCAGGCGGGACAGGAAGGCGCCAGCGAGCCGGTGACATTCGTCCTGCCGGCCCGGCGCTTCACCAAGCCACTGGCCAAGGCGCTCGTCGAGCAGCGCCGCAAGCTGGTCCGCGCACCCGCCGAGCAGGACCGTGTGGCCAAAGCGCTCGACGCGCTTGCCATTGCGCCAGAGAAGTTCATTGACGACGCCAAACTCTATCTGGCCCTGCGCAGTGTCTATTGGCGGCTGCGCCAGGCGTCCACGCCCAAGGCCATCGAGAGCGTGGTCGAGCAGCTCTGGCAGCTTGCGCTCGCTGTCGAGGATGGCGACGTGCCCGAGGCGGAAGCCGCGCTGCGCCAGGCCCAGGAGCGTCTTCAGCAAGCGCTTGAGGATGGAGCGCCTGACGCTGAGATCCAGAAGCTGCTGCAGGAATTGCGGCAGGCCCTGTCCAATTTCTTGCAGGCGCTGGCGCAACAGGCGCAACGCAACGGTCTGACCGCTGACCCGCGCGCCATCGACCCGCAGAAAATGCTGTCCTCACAGGACCTGGATCAGCTGCTGAAGAATATCGAGAATCTGGCCAAGACCGGTGCGCGCGATCTCGCCAAACAGATGCTGAGCGAGCTGCGTAATCTCATGGAACGCCTGCAGATGGGCGCAATGTCCCAAAACCCTGAAGCCAATCGCATGATGAACATGGTCGATGGGCTGGGCGACATAATCACCCGTCAGCAGGGCTTGCTCGACGATACGTTCCAGAGCCAGCGCCGTGGCGGCGGCCAGCAGCAGGGAGAAGGTCAGCAGGGCAAGGGACAGAAACAGGGTCAGGGCCAAGGCCATAGCCAGGGCAAAGGACAGCAGGGTCAGGGTGGTCAGCCCGGCCAGCAGGGCCGCCCGGGCGAGGGTGGCGAACCTGGCGGCTTCGCGGAACTGAGCCGGCGTCAGGGCGAGATTCGCAAGACGCTGGACGGGCTGCTGGAACAGTTGCGCAGCTTCGGCCTCAAACCGCCGGACCAGCTCGAAGGCGCCGCCCGCGCCATGAACGACGCCGAAAAAGCTTTGCAGGAGAACAATCTCGATCGCGCGACCCAGCAGCAGACGCTGGCACTTGATCGGCTGCGCCAGGGCACGCAGTCGCTGGCCCAGCAGGTTCTGCAGGGCATGGCGGTACAGCTTGGCCAGGGTACCGATGCGCCACGCGACCCGTTCGGCCGTCCCGAGCGAACCCAGGGTCCCGATCTCGGCACGTCGGTGAAGGTGCCCGATGAAATCGACATCCAGCGCGCGCGGGAAATTCTCGAGGAATTACGCCGCCGACTAAGCGAACCCACGCGTCCTCTGATCGAGCTGGATTACCTGGAGCGGCTGCTCAGGCAGTTCTGACTTTCGTCTCGGGAGCCAGAGCCTCTGCCACGGACCTCTGGATGGCTTCCAGCGTGAACGGCTTCTGAATGATCCCGCGTATCAGCGCGTCGAGACCATACGCGCGCTCGCGGTGTTCCGCGTAGCCGCTCATCAACAGCACCGGTAACTCGGGCCTGTCGCGCGCCGCATGCAACGCCAGCGCGATGCCATCCACCACTGGCATGCGGATATCGGACAGGAGCAAGTCGAAGCTTTCCAGCGGAGATGTCAGACGCTCCAGCGCCTCGCCGCCGTCATGGACGGGAATGACTTCGTGTCCGGTCATTTCCAGCGCCCTGCGCACGAAGTCGCGCACCGGTCCGTCGTCTTCCGCGAGCAGGATGCGTGCCATGGAGCCGGCCCTTTGGCGTCAGGGCGGTGATTTCATCTGATTCGCCCCTCAACTGGCAACCTTTGACGCTGGCAGTTCAGCTCCCCCTGGCGAAGCGGACCTGGAGATTGGCCGCGCCCTTTGGCGGGGAATCGATGCTCGCCTTGAACGGAAAGACCCCGCCCACGGGCACGGTTTCGGCGCGCAGGTCCTCCGTCCATTGGTAGATTTCCGTGTTTTGCGCATCGCGCAGGGCAAATTCGATGGATGGCACCTTGCGTGGGCGGTCGGACACGTTGACGACTTCGCCACTCACCTCGAGCATCTGTCGCCCGGCCACCGCGGTCCAGCCATAGGCGAGCTTGCGGAATTCGAGGCCCCGTACGTTCACAGGCAGACCGAGGCGCTCATACACCCAGGCGGAGCCTGGAAGCGCCTGCACCACCTGCGCGCGCTCTGTCACTCCGAAATAGCCGAGGGCCCCCCATCCAATCAGCAGCAGCGCCCAGCCGACCGCGATTCCAACCAGGCCAGTGCCCCGCCGGCGCTTGCGCACGATGATATCGGCCCGCGCCGACGCCTCCGGCGTATTCGTCAACTCGTCGAATTCCGCCGCGGCCGAGTCGATATCCAGCCCCCCGCTCATCTCCTCGTCCTGAAGCGGCGCGCCGCGGGCTTCCTCCTCGGACTCGTAGATTTCGCTGACTATCGGTTCCCTCTCGGCTTTCGGCTGTGCGGAACCAGAGGAACCGGAAGCGGCGTCATTTCCGGGAGCAGTATCCGGTGTTGCGCTGTCACCCGCGGCGGGCTCCTCCATGGTCCTAGAATCCGGCGACGCACCATCGTCCTCGGATTCACGAGTGCGTATGATGATGTCGTCATCTTCTTCCGGCGCCGGTTCCGGTTCGCTTATGGGCGCTGGCTTTGCCAGCCAGACAAAGGCGCATTTGCTGCACCTGACCTTGCGCCCGCCTTCGGGTATCACAACCGGCAGTTCATACCGGGTCCTGCACTCAGGACATTCGATGGTCGTTGATTTCGGTATATCCACGGCAAACAATCCCGCGCATGCCACACTTTGCGCTGCCCCCCGGCAGATCGCCGAATTCCATTGATACCGGAGATATGCTCACGCATAAAGTCCCCACGATTCCGCGATCCGTCTGAGGTTTTCCGAATTGATTGTCTTCGAGAAGGTCGGGCTGCGGTACGGACTGAATCCCTGGGTGTTGCGTGACGTCAGTTTCGAGCTGCTTCCCGGATCGTTCCACTTCCTGACAGGACCCTCCGGCGCTGGAAAGTCCTCGCTCCTGCGCCTGCTGTTCATGTCGCTGAAGCCAAGCCGCGGCGTCATCTACCTTTTCGGCCGCAATCTCTCCGCACTGCCGGCGAATGAACGCTCCCAGTTGCGCTCCCGCATCGGTATCGTCTTCCAGGATTTCCGGCTGCTCGATCACCTCACCACCTGGGAGAATGTAGCCTTGCCGTTGCGCGTGCTCGGCAAGAGCGAAGCCGCCTACAAGAGCGACGTCGATGAACTGCTGCGCTGGGTCGATCTTGGCAAGCGGGTCCACGCCCATCCCCCGGAGCTGTCCGGCGGAGAGAAGCAGCGCGCCGCTATCGCCCGTGCGGTCATCTCCCGGCCCGACCTGCTGCTCGCCGACGAGCCCACCGGCAACGTCGATCCGGCGATGGCCAAACGGCTTCTGCGGCTGTTCATCGAGCTCAACAAGCTCGGTACTTCCATTGTGATCGCCACCCACGATCATCAGCTCATGCAGCAATGCGATGCCTCCAGATTGGTACTGAACGATGGCCACCTCGAAATCCAGTGAGCCCCAGGCGGGATTTCTCCCTGCCCTGCGCGCCAGCCGCTTCATGGCCGTCATTGAGGGTCTCGTCGGCCGTACGGTCTCCACCGGGCCGTCTTCAATTGTTCCCGCCGGTTCCGTCGCCGGGCGCTCGCTCACCATCGTGATGTCGATCATGTGCTTCCTCGCCTGTCTTACGGCGGGAGCCGTCTATCTAGTGCATCAGTCGGCATCCGCCTGGTTCTCCGATATCGCCAGCGAGGTGACTGTGCAGGTCAGCGTGCCGGACCGTGCCGAGATCGAGAAACAGGTGACGCTGGTTTCGTTGTTCCTCGCCCGCCAGCCCGGCATCACGAAAGTTTCGCCCATGTCGGCGGAGGATTCCGCCGCCCTTCTGGAGCCATGGCTCGGCTCGGGCGCGGTCCTGGCGGAGCTTCCAGTGCCCAGACTGATCGCAGTGGAGATCAACCGCAGTTCGCCCCCTGATCTGGGCGCAATCCGGCAAGCGCTGGAGACAAATTTCTCAGATGTGACGCTCGACGATCACCGCCGCTGGCAGGCCGAGCTGCGAACCATCACTCGCTCCCTGGCCTTGGGCGGCATAGCCGTACTCATGTTGGTCGGCGCCGCGAGCATAGCGACGGTCATATCCGCGACCCGCAGCGCCATGGCGTCCAACCGCGAAATCATCGAGGTGCTGCATTTTGTCGGCGCCGAGGACACCTTCATTGCCCGCGAGTTCGAGCGGCATTTCCTCGCGCTCGGCGTCCGTGCCGGCGTCATGGGGGCAGGTGCGGCGGCGTTTGCCTTCATGCTCCTGCCCTTCGTCATCCGGCTGCTCGGAGGCGGCGGCCTCGCCGCGGCCGAGTACCGGCGCCTGATCGGTCCGGCTATTCTTGACTGGCCGGGCTACCTGCTGTTCGCGGCAGTGGTCCTCGCCGTCGCCGTGCTGTCCATGCTCACCTCCCGCTACGGCGTTCAGTCCATCTTGAAGGCCCACGAATAGCCACCCGCTTGCGGTTCCGGCCCAGGCAATTTCAGCCTATGCTCCCGCCGCCGGCAAAAAGGACCGGGGGCAGAATATCGGGGTTTAACCAGTGTTTCGGGCAGTTCGCATAGTCTTGCGCGCGACGCTTGTCGCCGCTGCCCTTGTGGCCATTGGCTTTGTGCTGTTCGTGAACGCGGTCGCGGACATGCCCGATGACGTGCCGACCGCCGACGGCATCGTCGCGCTGACCGGCGGAGAGGCGCGCATTGCCGAGGCGATCAAGCTGCTCTCCCAGAAGAAGGGAAAGCGTCTGCTGATTACCGGCGTCAATCCGTCCACCACCCGTGAGGAGTTACAGCGGCTCATCGACGACGGCGGCGAGCTTTTCAATTGCTGCGTGGACCTCGACCACAATGCCCGCGACACCGTCGGCAACGCCGAGGAGACCCACGAATGGGTCGAGGAGCAGGGCTTCGGCTCGCTGATTGTCGTCACCAGCAGCTACCACATGCCCCGCGCCCTGGCCGAGCTGGGGCGAGAGTCGCCGGGCGTACGCTTGTTCGCCTACCCGGTCACGCCTGCTAACTTGCATATCGACAGCTGGTGGGCGCATCCGGGCACCTTCCGCCTTCTCGCCTCCGAATACGTGAAATACCTCCCGGCCGTCGCCCGTCTGTGGACAGCGCGGCTGTTCGACCGGGAGCACCGCGCCGCGCGGCGCAACTGAGCGGCCCATGCTGCGCGCGCTGCTGTTCACCGTCGTCTTCTACGTGGAGACTGTCGCTTTCCTGCTGCTCGGCTTCTGGCTGATGTTGGCGCCGCGCAGTTGGGCGATGGCAGGACTTGCCGCCCATGGCGCGACAAGCGTGTGGCTGCTGGAGAAGGTCGTCGGCGCGCGCATGGTCGTGCGCAATCACGACAAGCTGCTGCCGGGACCCGTTATCGTCGCGGCCAAGCACCAGTCGGCGTGGGACACCTTCGCGCTGATCCCGCTCCTGCGCGATCCGGCCATGATCATGAAGCGCGAACTTGGCTGGATCCCCATCTATGGCTGGTTCAGCCACAAGTTCCGCATGATCTTTGTTCATCGCGAGGCCGGGCCCGCAGCCCTGCGGCGTATGGCCCGCGATGCGAAGGACCGAGCCGCCGCAAACCGCGAGATTGTCATATTCCCCGAAGGGACGCGGCGGCCACCCGGAGCATCGCCCGACTACAAGCCCGGCGTCGCCTTTCTCTATGGGGCGCTCGGTGTCCCCGTCTGCCCCGTGGCGCTCAATTCGGGCCTGTTCTGGCCGCGCCGCAGTTTCCGCCGCTATCCCGGCGAGATTGTCGTTGAGTTCCTCGATCCCATCCCGCCCGGCCTGCCCCGCGACGAGTTCATGCTGCGTCTCGAGACGGCCATCGAGACCGCCAGCGCGCGTCTCATCGAGGAGGCGGCCAGATCGCCCGCCCCTCCGCCCACGGTCGCGCAGGCGCGGCGGAAATCGGCCTGAGAGATCCGTTAACCCCATTCACCGACGAGGGGTACAAAAGCAGAACATCTTCCTGTATGCTGCAGGCTTGGCAGTGAGGAGTAGCCGACGGTCATGACCCCGCAATTCGAGCCCTTCGGGCCGATTTCCCGGCAAATCTGGGACATGAAATACCGCTACAGGAGCGAAGGCGGGGTCCCAGTGGACCTCACCCCAGACGACACCTGGCGCAGGGTGGCCGACGCCATCGCCGGTGCGGAGTCAAAGAAGAAGCAGCGGCGCAAATGGGCTGACCGCTTTCACGAGGCCATCGCCGATCTCGTTTTCCTGCCCGCGGGGCGCATTCTCGCGGGCGCGGGCACGCCGCGCCGGGTGACGCTGTTCAACTGCTTCGTCATGGACCGGATCGAGGACAACATGGCCTCGATCTTCGAAAACGTGAAGGAAGCCGCCCTGACCATGCAACAGGGCGGTGGCATCGGCCACGACTTCTCCACCCTGAGGCCGCGCGGCGCGCGCGTCGCCAAGGTTGGCGCGGAAGCATCCGGTCCAATCAGCTTCATGGACGTGTGGGACGCCATGTGCCGCACCATCATGTCCGCTGGCACGCGCCGGGGGGCAATGATGGGTACGCTTGCCTGCGACCATCCCGACATCGAGGAGTTCATCGCCGCCAAGCGTGACGCCGACCGGCTGCGCAATTTCAATCTGTCCGTGCTTGTTTCCGACGCTTTTGTGGCGGCGGCGCGCGCCGGCAAGCCATGGGATCTCAAATTCGGCGGCAAGGTCTATCGAACGGTGGAGGCGCGCGCGCTCTGGGATAAGATTTTGCGCGCCACCTACGACTATGCCGAACCCGGCGTCATCTTCATCGACCGGGTGAACGCCTTGAACCCGCTCTCCTATTGCGAGTCCATCCGCGCCACCAACCCATGCGGCGAGCAGCCCCTGCCACCCCACGGCGCCTGCCTGCTCGGCTCCATCAACCTTGCACGGCTGGTGAAACAGCCCTTCGGACCGGACGCGGCTTTGGACGAGGGCCGGCTGGACAGACTGGTTCCGCTCGCCGTGCGCTTCCTCGACAACACCATCGACATATCGAACTACCCGCTTGGCGCCCAGCGGCGCGAGGCCCTCTCCAAGCGTCGCATCGGCCTCGGCGTCACCGGCCTCGCCGACGCGCTGGTGATGTGCGGCCTGCGCTATGGCACGCCCGTGGCGGCTGCACAGGCGGGCGCGTGGATGGCGCGCATCGAGCGCCTTGCTTATCTGGCCAGTGCCGAACTCGCGGAGGAGAAGGGCGCATTTCCGCTCTTTGACCGCGACGCCTATTTGACCGCTCCGCATGTACAAGCGCAGGACGAAGAAGTAAGGCGCGCAATCTCACACCACGGCCTGCGCAACGGACTGCTCACCTCCATCGCTCCCACTGGCACCATTTCCATGCTCGCTGGCAATGTGTCGAGCGGCGTGGAGCCGGTCTTTGCCTACAACTACGACCGGCGCATCCTGACCGCGACCGGCGAGGCTCGGCACGAGGCTGTGGAGGACTACGCCCACCGCCTGTTCCGTCACCTGCGCGGACCCGACGCTCCGCTACCCGCAACCTTTGTCACCGTCCAGGATCTCGCGCCTGCGGAACATGTCGCCATGCAGGCCGCGCTGCAGCCTCACGTGGACAGCGCCATCTCCAAGACGGTGAACTGCCCCGAGGAGATTTCCTTCGAGGCCTTCCGCGACATTTACGACCGCGCCTATGACCTCGGCCTCAAGGGCTGTACCACCTACCGGCCGAACGAAGTGACGGGAGCCGTCCTGTCGCTCGCGCCGCAGAAGGAAACGCCGGCCGCGCCGCAGCACGATGTCGCTGCCAGCACGCAGGCGGCCCTGCCGCTGCCGCCCGCGCCTCCGGTCGAGCGTGGCGGCGTGGTGTACATGTCGCAGCCGCTCGAGCGGGACACCGTGCTCCCCGGCTACACCTACAAGCTGAAATGGCCGGACTCCGACCACGCCATCTATGTGACGCTGAATGACATCGTTCAGGACGGACGCCGGCGGCCGTTCGAGATCTTCATCAACTCAAAGAATCTCGAGCACTATGCCTGGACCGTAGCACTTACCCGCATGATTTCCGCGGTCTTCCGCCGTGGCGGGGATGTGTCCTTCGTCGTGGAGGAGCTGAAGGCCGT
>JAYZVT010000421.1:0-3890 GCA_036155355.1 Pseudomonadota bacterium | reverse complement strand
GTGGCGGAGACCAAGAAGATACTGGATCCCAAGATCAAGCTGACGGCGACATGCGTCCGCGTGCCGGTGTTTGTCGGTCACTCGGAAGCCGTCAACATCGAGTTCGAGAAGCCGATCACGGCAGACGAGGCGCGCGCCATCCTGCGCGAGGCGCCGGGTCTGCTGGTGGTGGATTCACGCGAAAATGGCGGCTACGTCACGCCGGTGGAATGCGTCGGCGACTACGCCACCTTCGTATCGCGCATCCGCGAGGACGCGACGGTTGAGAACGGCCTCAGCCTGTGGGTCGTCTCCGACAATTTGCGCAAGGGCGCGGCGCTGAACACCGTTCAGATCGCCGAGACGCTCATCAATCGTGGACTGCTGAAGAAGGCGGCGTAGGCTGCGGGACGCGCAGACCCGGAAACTTGCGCGTCAATCGACGCTCAGCGGCTGCTCCAGCCGAAACATCAAGACGGAGCGGCGCGACGCGGTGAGGCCGACGAGCCATTTCCCGGATCCGAGATCGAGACGGCCGGACCGGAATGTGCCGTCGGCGTGACGTTCCAACAGCATGCCGCCACCGCGCGCGCCATCCAGCGACGTGAAGTCGGCTTCCAGCAGGACGCCGTCGAGCGGCTCGTCGTATTTGCTGGCGAGGTCAACTTCGAGCACGCCTTTTGCCGGCGAATAGTCGAGCTGCGCACGCCAAACAGAGATGCGCCGCACCGGCTTCTGTGGACCGCTGCGCAAGCCTATGACGTCGAATTTCTTGTTCTGGGCCGCGCCATGATAGGCGGCGAATTCGCTCCAGGGGACGAACAGAAGCCCGATGAGCAGGAGGATGAATCCGGCAAGGATTGCATATTCCGCGCGGATGGTCTGACCGGCCGTCATCGCTCTTGCGGGCCGCGCATGGGACAGGCCTCCTCGCTGGCATCGTCATCCCTGTCCCGCGGGCAGAATGGGTGCTGGCCAGTGAAGAAAAGGTTGAGACGGCTGCTCAGGCAGCAGGTGGAGGGTTAATCCACCTTTACAGTCTGTTCGATGCGAAAGACGAACTCCGAGTGCCGCGTGCCGGTAAAGCCCACAATCCAGTCGCCGCGGGTCAGGCGCACATTGTCCAGACCGAACTGGCCTTCCGTCTGCCGGCGCATCAGGGTCCCCATTGCCCGCGGCGCGTCGCGCGACGTGGTGAAGTCGGCATGCACACTCAGTCCCTCCAGCGAGTTGCCGTAGCGATTGGTGATCCTCACATTCAGCCTTGCTCCGGTGGGGGAGTATTCGGCGCGGGCGCCCCAGAGTATTGGTCCTGGCGGCTGGCGGGACTTGCCCGTACGCATGTCAATGAAGCCGTATTTGCTGTTCTGCGTCTCGTTGTGGATCGCTGCAAGCTTCTTCCAGGGAAGCAGGGCGATCGTCGCAAGCAGCAGGACGATCAGCCCAAACAGGATCACTTCGTTCCTGGACAGCTTCAGCGTCATCGTTACATGGGCGGCGATGTCACTTACCTTGCCGCTCCCTTTGGTTGGTCACCCAGCATCGCCAAGACTGCTGCCTAATGGCTGAATTTTCCGTTGCGGCGGTCCGAGTGCAGGAAGCCTACACTCATTGATTGATGAGCCGCCGCCAATGCAAGCATTAACCTCTCATTAGGTGTAATGGGGCAAGAGTGCACCACCATTGCTTGCAAGGGAGGTGCGGGGATGAAGGCTTTTTTCGGTAGTTCAGACGCGGAATGCATTTTTGCGAGCCTGAAGCGGTCGCAGGCAGTGATCGAGTTCACGCCGGACGGCCAGATCCTGACCGCAAACGGCAATTTCCTGGCGGCGATGGGCTACACCCTCGACGAGATCAAGGGCAAGCACCATTCCATGTTCGTGCCCGCAGATGAGGCTTCGGGCGATGCATACAGGCAGTTCTGGGCCTCCCTGAAGAGCGGTCAATACCAGCAGGCAGAATACAAGCGCATCGCCAAGGGGGGCAGGGACATCTGGATCCAGGCAACCTACAGCCCCATCGTCAACAGCAGTGGCAAAACCTACAAGGTGGTCAAGTTCGCCACCGACGTGACCGGACAGAAGCTGCGCAACGCCGACCATGCGGGTCAGCTTAGTGCCATCGGCAAATCACAGGCCGTGATCGAGTTCAACCTCGATGGCACCATCATTGCGGCGAACGAAAATTTTCTCGGCGCGCTCAGTTACACTCTCGAGGAGATAAGGGCCAAGCATCATTCGATGTTCGTCGGCAAGGAGGAACGTAGCGGGGACGCCTACAAGGCGTTCTGGGACGATCTGCGCCAGGGAAAATTCAAGGCAGGCGAATATCAGCGGTTCGGCAAGGGTGGCAAGGAGATCTGGATTCAGGCCACCTACAACCCGATCTTCGACATGAATGGCAAGCCATTCAAGGTGGTGAAGTATGCCACTGACGTCACCGGCATGGTTCGCGAGCGCACGCGGCGCAGTGAGGCGCAGGCACAGATTGACACGCAGCTGGGCGAAATCGTTTCCATCGTCGGCAGTACGACCCAACAGGCGGTAACGGCGGAAGATGCAACAAAACAGACCGCTGCCAACGTGCAGACGGTCGCGGCCAGCGCAGAAGAGTTGAACGCGTCCGTCCAGGAGATCAGCAGCCAGGTTACGCAGGCGCTTTCGATCACGGGCGAGGCTGTGCGGGAAGCAACGTCCACCTCGCAGACCATCACCAGTCTCGCCGCGGCAGCGCAACAGATCGGCAAGGTGGTCGAGCTAATAAGCACCATCGCGGAGCAGACGAACCTGCTGGCTCTGAACGCGACCATCGAGGCCGCGCGCGCGGGAGAAGCGGGCAAAGGCTTTGCCGTCGTTGCGTCGGAAGTGAAGACGCTCGCCAACCAGACCGCCAACGCCACCAGCGATATAGGCAGCCAGATTTCCCAGATTCAGCAGGAAACGGAAAGGGCCGTGGAAGCCATCAGTTCGATTTCGTCCACGATCTCGAAGATCGACAGTATTTCCACCTCCATCGCCAACGCGGTAGAGGAACAGAGCGCGGTGTCGCGGGAAATTTCCAGCAACATGCAAACGGCTTCCGACGGTGTCCAGCTTATCGCCCAGAATGTCGCCGATATCGCCAGAGCGTCGCGGGAAGTGAACGACGCGACGCAGAATGTGAAGGAAGCTTCCCGCGCCATAGCATGACAAGACGCATCTGAGAACACCGCCAGTTGGCCGGACGGCGAATGGAATTCACGTTCTAACGAGGCTCCCGCCCCATGCCGTAGAATTCGTCATTCGGCCGCATAGAGGTGAAATTCGCCATGCGATTGGACAGGGCGAAGAATGCGGCGATGGCGGCGATGTCCCAAATGTCTTCGTCGGAGAACTTTTGGCCGCGCAGGATATCAAAGTCAGTATCGCCGATCGCGGCTGAGTTGGTGGCGACCTTCATGGCGAAATCGAGCATGGCGCGCTGACGCGGCGTGACATCGGCCTTGCGGTGGTTCACCGCAACCTGGTCGGCAATGAGCGGGTTCTTGGCGCGAATGCGCAGGATCGCGCCATGAGCGACGACGCAATAGTGGCAGTTATTGGCGCCGGATGTGGCGACGACGATCATCTCGCGCTCGGCCTTGGTCAGACCGCCCTCCTTGTCCATGAGCGCGTCGTGATAGGCGAAGAAGGCCCGGAACTCGTCCGGACGGTGTGCGAAGGCCAGAAATACATTCGGCACGAAGCCGGCCTTTTCCTGTACCGCCTCGATGCGTTCCCGGATGTCGTCGGGAAGGTCTGACAATTTGGGAACCGGATATCGGCTGATCGGCGGCTTGCTCACGAGCGTCCTCCCTGTATTTGGGCCACAGGTTAGAGCCGAAGCCTCGCCGCCGCCATAGCCGCTTGCGGCGTCCAGAATGGTCAAGGCCC
>JAYZVT010000420.1:0-5798 GCA_036155355.1 Pseudomonadota bacterium | reverse complement strand
AATGCGCCAAGAAGCTGGCGGAAGAGGCAGGCGAGACCGTGATTGCAGGTGTCAGCCAGGACGACGCGGCGCTGACCTCGGAGGCGGCCGATCTGATCTATCACCTGCTAGTACTGCTCGAGTCCCGCCAGGTGGCGCTGGACGACGTGCTCAGCGAGCTGGAGCGGCGCATGGGGACATCGGGTCTGGCCGAAAAAGCGTCGAGGACGAAGGAGCGCTGATCCAAATGGCGCGCAACGGTCCGCTGAAGGGCAGGCCCGGACACAGGGTGACGCCCTATGTCGTCTTCACCAAGGCGGAATGGGCGAAGCGCCGCGCCGATACGCCGATGACGCTGAGCGAGTCGGACGTCGAGCAGCTTTCGGGCCTGACCGAGCGCATGTCGGTGGACCAGGTGCGCGATGTCTATCTGCCGTTGTCGCGTCTACTCAATCTCTATGTCGGCGCCGCGCAAAAGCTGCACGAGGCGACCACCACGTTCCTTGGCCGCGCCGACGGCAAGATGCCCTTCATCATCGGTCTCGCCGGATCGGTGGCGGTGGGCAAGAGCACAGCGGGCCGCATATTGCGGGCGCTGCTTGCGCGCTGGCCGAACCATCCGCGCGTGGACCTGATCGGCACCGACGGCTTCCTGCTGCCCAACAAGACGCTCGAAGAGCGCGGGCTGATGGACCGCAAGGGATTTCCCGAAAGCTATGACCAGCGTGCGCTGCTGAGCTTCCTCGACAAGGTGAAGGCGGGCGAGCACAGCATCGCCGCGCCGGTCTATTCGCACTTCCACTATGACGTGCTGGCGGGGGAGACCAACCTGGTCGATCATCCCGACATTCTGATCGTGGACGGGCTCAACGTGCTGCAGCCTGCGACACTGCCCAGGGACGGAGAGGCAATCCCCTTCGTCTCGGACTATTTCGATTTCTCCATCTACATCGACGCCGACGCGGCGCTTGTGGGCAAGTGGTATGTGGATCGCTTCATGCGGCTCAGGCGCACGGCCTTCCGCGACCCGGGCGCCTATTTCCATCGCTACTCGAAGCTCTCCGACAAGGAGGCGCGCGAAACGGCGAAGCGTATCTGGGAAAACATCAACCTGAAGAACCTGCAGGAGAACATCCTGCCCACGCGCCAGCGCGCCGACCTGATCCTGCACAAGACACGCGGCCATGTGGTGGACCGGGTGGCGTTGCGCAAGCTCTAGGATCGCGCCCGGCCGTCTGGGGACATGGCAAAGAAAAACCCCCGCCGGAGCGGGGGCTGATCAGGTCCGGAGGGTACCGGCAAACTAGCGCCGGAGAAGGTCGAGCGGGCTCCAGTCGAAGCGGTAGCCGAGCGCGCCGCGTACCGAGTCCGTGTCGAGATCGACCCTGTACACGCCGCCGCCGACCGCGTTGAAATTCTCGTCGTCGTAGTCGGTGTGGGCATATTCGATGCGGCCGAACCAGCGGTTGTTGAAGGCAAACTCGAGGCCGAGGCCGTAGGTGATGCCGAACAGGGTCTCGTCGTCGCTGCCGCCCGCAACAGCGGTGCCCGTCAGATCCACGTCAGCGAGGGCGAAGCCGAGCGCACCGAACAGCAGCACATTAGGCCTGACAAGAAGGCCGACACGGGCGCGGGACTCGCTGGTGTAATTCACTTCCGACGTGGCGGTAAGGCCGCCCGCAGTGGTGCCGACGGAGGAGTCGAAATCGCCAAAGCTCCAGACGCTGTCTGTGCCCAGAACCCAGCGGTTGAACTGCCAGGACGAACCGTAGAGGAAGCCGCCGGAGAAACTGTCGTCGTCGCCGAAGCCGGTGACGATGGGCGGGGCGCCGAAGGCAGTAATATCATGATCGGCGTCAGTCCAGCCGATATGTCCGCCGACGTGAAAGCCTTCCCAAATGGTCCGGCCTGCAGGCGCTGACGCGGCCGGCTTGTAGGTCGCTGGCCCGCCTGCTTCGGCAGGCGAAGTCGTGGCGAAGCACGAAATGGCTGCAGCAGCGGCCATGGCGGAAACAAGTCTGCGGAATGTCATGGTAATCAGTCCCCCTCTACGCATCACGCGTTGTGCCTCAATTTTCAGCAAAATAACATGCTTCGCGCTTTTGGAAATTCTGGTGGCCTGCCTGCGGGCAAATAGATTTTTACCGTGTCGCTGACGCAACAGTGCGATCAGAGAATTGAAAAATCAGGACAAATAGCCTTTTTGGCGGGCGAGCGCGGCCAGGCCGACCTCCGGACGCGCGCCGATGTGGCCGATAATCTCGCTGGCGGCCAGGCCGCCGAGGCGTCCGCAAGCTTCAAGGGTCTTGCCACGCGCCAGCCCGAACAGGAACCCGGCGGAGTAGAGGTCGCCCGCTCCGGTGACGTCCACAACCTCGGCCACTGGCTCCGCGGCAAGCTCGATTGTGTCCCTGCCGGACAGGATGACGGAGCCGTTTGCCGAGCGGGTCAGCACGACGATGCCGGCTTCGCCGCGCGAGGCGGCAACCGCCTCCTCGAAGCTGTTGACCTGGTAGAGCGAGGTAATCTCCGTCTCGTTGGCGAAAAGAACGTCAACGCCTTCGCGGATCAGATTGAGGAAATCGGCACGGTGTCGATCAACGCAGAAGGCATCGGACAGCGACAGGGCCACCTTGCGGTGCGCGCCGCGCGCAAGCCGTGCGGCGGCATGGAAGGCCTCTTTTGCATCCGGCTTGTCGAACAGGTAGCCCTCCAGGTAGGTGAGCTGGGCGGAGGCAATCGTCTCCAGGTCGATGTCCTCGCTGGACAGCTCGGTACTTGCGCCGAGGAATGTATTCATGGTGCGCTCGCCGTCCGGCGTCACAAGGATGAGACATCGGGCGGTGGGCAGGCCCATGTTCGACGGTGGCGTATTGTAGGCGACGCCGATCGAGGAAATATCGTGGGAGAAAATGCGACCCAGCTGGTCGTCGGCGACGCGGCCGATGAAAGCGGCGCTGGCGCCGAAGGAGGCCAGGCCGGCACAGCTGTTCGCGACCGAGCCGCCAGAGGTCTCGCGCCCCTGTCCCATCTGTGAATAGAGCGTGTCCGCTTCTCCAGCGGTGATCAGGCGCATATGGCCCTTGTGAAGACTGTGCTTCGACAGGAAGGCGTCGTCACAGCGGGCGATGACATCGACGATGGCATTGCCGATGCCGACAACGTCGTAGCGCGAATCCGACATGAGCGCCTCCGTTCCGCAGGCGCGCACTATAGGCGAGCGGCGCGCGCCCGCAAGCACTGATGGGCGCGGCCGGCGCCGCGCCGGTCTGGGAAATTGCCGCTGGCGGTCCGTGTGTTCGCACCTATATAGGATCGGCAATCAACGGCCGCCTATGCGCGGCACTACCGGGATACTCGTCAATGTTCCTCGCCGCGCTCAGAGCCTTCAGCCTGCTCGCATCCGCCCCGGTCCGGTCGGTGCTGCTGCGATCCGTCGGGCTGACGCTGGCGGTGCTGGTGGTTTTCATCATCGCCATCGAGACGATTTTCGGCGCGCTTGTTGCCCTGCCGGGCTGGGTGGAAACGACTATGCAGATCGTCGGCGGCCTCGGGCTCGTGTTCGCCTCGGTCTTTCTCGTCGCGCCGGTGACGTCGCTGATCGCAGGCTTTTATCTCGATGATATCGCCAGGGAAGTCGAGCAGCGTGACTATGCGGGCGATCCACCGGGTCGTGAATTGCCGACGGGGGCCGCGATGGTTTACGCGGCGAAGTTCGGCCTTGCCGTCATCGGCGTGAACATCGTCGCGCTATTGCTGCTGCTGGTGCCGGGCGTCAACGTAGTCGCCTTCTTCGCCGCCAACGGCTACCTGCTCGGTCGCGAGTTCTTCGAGCTAGCGGCAATGCGCTACATGACGCCGCAAGAGGCACGAGACCTGCGTCAGCGCAACCGCGTCCGCGTGTTCCTGTCGGGTCTCATGATTGCCGGACTGGTGTCGATCCCGCTGATGAACCTGCTGACGCCCATCTTCGCCACCGCTTTCATGGTGCATACGGTGAAGGACGTGGTCCGGCGCGGCGGCACGGCCATCTAGGCCGCAGCGCTGCCTTCAAGTCTCGCTTCGGCGAGAATCCAGTCCCGGAAGGCTGCAACTCTTGGCCGGTCGGGACCCGCGTCGGGCCGCACAAGGTAATAGCCGAACTCCGTCGGAATCTCGCGACCGAATGGCCTTATGAGCCGTCCCGCGTTCAGGTCGGTCTGGGCGAGAGCGAGACGACCGAGCAGCACGCCGTGCCCATCGACGGCGGCCTGCAGGGCGTGATCGCTATAACTGAAGCGCGGCCCGCGCGAGGCGTCGATCTTCTCAAAGCCGTTTATGCGCAGCCACATGCGCCAGTCAGGAATGGCGCTACCTGGAACAAGAGAGTCGTCGTGCAGGAGCGTATGATGCACGAGATCGCCGGGGCTGCGCAGGGGATGTTTACCTTGCAGCAGGCGCGGACTGCATAGCGGCGCGATCGCTTCCGACAGCAGCTTGTCCACCTTGAGCCGGGCATAGCCACCGCGGCCGAAGCGGATGGCGACGTCCACGTCGCCGGCACGGAAATCGACGATGTCGATATTGGCGGAAATGCGCAGGTCGATGTCGGGATGGGCTTCGCGGAAGCGCTCGACCCGCGGCACCAGCCAGCGCGCGGCGAAGGATGGGGCGACGCTAACGGTGAGGGCGCCGGTCTCCTCGCGCGCCCGCACGCGCTCCACGGCGTCGGACAGGCGGTCGAAGGCATCGCTCAGCAATGGCAGGGCCGCGCGGCCTTCCTCGGTCAGGGCCACCTTGCGCGTCATGCGGCGGAACAGGGCGATGCCGAGCCAGTCTTCCAGTTGCTTGACCTGGTGGCTGACGGCGGGCGGCGTCACCGCCAGTTCGTCGGCGGCCTTGGCGAAACTGAGATGCCGGCCGGCTGCCTCGAAGGCGCGCAGGGCATTGAGAGGGGGCAAGCGCCGGGACATGAACAGATAATATTTTCTAATTTATCGGATGAGAAGTGATCTTTTGTCAAATGGCAGAAAACAGACGATATCCGCTGTCAGAAGGTTGAGCATACCTCAACCATAGTTGATGGAGAGACAGATGTATATGGAGCGGCAATCGAGAATCATCGGGACGGCGCAAGCTGGACAGGTCAATCAGATTGACTATCGGCGGGCCTATCAGAGAGCGCATGAACTGCGCGCGGAAGCGTTCCGCAGGACCGTCGGCGGCGCCTGGCGGCTGACGAAGGCCGGCGCGGCGGCCGCGTGGAGACGGATCCAGGACGGTCGCGCCCGGCGCAAGGCGGAGAGCGAGTTGAATGCGCTGAGTGACGCCACTTTGCGTGACATCGCCGTCGCCCGCGGTGACATCCCCTATCTGGTGCGCCAGTACGCCCCCCGTGGCGGCCGCTAGGTGCGCCGCTGCCGGCTCCCGGCGGTAAAGTTGCTTTCTCCTCCCGGCAGCCGGAACCGTCGGGGGCGCTATCTCTCGACTGTTTTGGGCTCGTAAGGGCACAGGTCGGCGAGAACACAGCGCCAGCACTCCGGCTTGCGCGCCTTGCACACATAGCGCCCATGCAGGATGAGCCAGTGATGGGCGTGATGCCTGTATGGATCGGGCACGGCCCGCTCCAGGCCCATCTCCACTTCGAGCGGCGTTTTTCCGGGCGCCAGTGCCAGACGATTCGACACCCGGAAGATGTGCGTGTCCACGGCCATGGTCGGTTCACCGAATGCGACGTTGAGCACCACATTGGCGGTCTTGCGCCCGACGCCCGGCAGGGATTCCAGCGCGGCGCGGTCGCGCGGCACCCGGCCGCCATGTTCGTCAATTAGCTTTCGCGA
>JAYZVT010000419.1:0-9523 GCA_036155355.1 Pseudomonadota bacterium | reverse complement strand
AGGCGCCGGTCGGACAACGCTCGGCGCACAGGCCGCAATGGACGCAAACATCCTCGTCCTTTGCCATGACCCGTCCCGTCTTCAGGTTCTCGGAGACATAGAGGTCCTGACCAGGATTTTGCGCCGGCACCCTGAGCCTCTCGCGCAGATCCGATTCAGGACCGTTGTGCAGGAAGTTGATACAGTCCACGGGACAAATATCGACGCAAGCATCGCATTCGATGCAAAGGTCACGGACAAACACCGTTTGCACGTCGCAATTCAGGCAACGGCCGGCCTCCTCAAGCGCACGCTTGGGATCGAAGCCCAACTCGACTTCGATCTTCAGATTCTTCAGCGCCCTCTTCTTGTCCGCATGGGGCACGGCCACTCGCAGAGCGTCCGAGTAGCCGTTGTCATATGACCATTCGTGGATGCCCATCTTCTGGCTGACGAGATTTGAACCGGGCGCGGGACGGTCCGTGAGCTCTTCGCCACGGCAATGAAGGTCAATGGAAATGGCGGCCTGGTGGCCATGGGATACTGCCCAGATGATGTTTTCTGGACCCCACGCGGCATCGCCCCCAAAGAAGACCCCCGGCAGCGAGCATTGCATGGTGGCGCGGTCCACCACCGGCATGTCCCATTCGTTGAACTCTATGCCGATGTCGCGCTCGATCCAGGGAAAGGCATTGTCCTGCCCGATGGCCATGAGCACGTCGTCGCACTCGAAAGCCGTTTCCTCGCCAGTGGGAACCAGTTTGCGGCGGCCATCCTCGCCATACTCGGCGCGCACGAGCGTGAACCGGACGCCGGTGAGCCGGCCATTCTCGATGACGAATTCCTTGGGTTGGTGATTCTCGAAAATCGGAATGCCCTCGCCCTCTGCGTCCTCGATCTCCCATTCGGACGCCTTCATGTCCTTGCGCGGGCTGCGCACGGTGACGCGCACATCCTTGCCGCCGAGACGCAGCGCCGAACGGCAGCAGTCCATGGCCGTGTTGCCGCCGCCGATGACGACGACACGCTTGCCGATCTTGCTAACATGACCGAATGCAATCGACGTCAGCCAGTCGATGCCGATATGGATATTGGCGGCGGCCTCCCGGCGTCCGGGAATGTTCAGGTCCTTGCCGCGCGGTGCGCCAGTGCCGACAAACACGGCATCGAAGCCTTCGGCAAGCAACGCTTTCAGGCTCGTTATCTCCTCGCCAAAGCGCTTCTCGACGCCGAAGTCGAGTATGCAGTCCACTTCTTCGTCGAGCACATCCGCGGGCAGACGGAAGGACGGGATGTTGGTCCGCATCAATCCACCGCCCCAAGGATCCTTCTCAATCAGTACGCAGTCGTAGCCGAGGGGCATCAGATCGCGGGCCACGGTCAGCGACGCCGGACCCGCGCCGATCAGGGCGACCCGCTTGCCGTTCTTCTTTTTCGGGATAGCGGGCAGAAGGGCGGCGACGTCGTCCTTGTAGTCGGCAGCCACACGTTTAAGCCGGCATATGGCGACCGGCTTTTCATCGACGCGACCGCGCCGGCAGGCGGGCTCGCATGGGCGATCGCAGGTGCGTCCAAGCACACCGGGGAACACATTGGATTCCCAATTCAGCATGTAGGCGTCGGTGTAGCGCCCTTGCGCGATCAGCCGGATGTATTCGGGAACCGGCGTGTGGGTTGGGCAGGCCCACTGGCAGTCCACGACCTTGTGGAAATACTGTGGATTGCCGATGTCTGTGGGACGCATCGGCGCCTGCGCACGCGCATTAGCTGGCGCATCGGCGCGCTGTTCGCCCAGGTCACGGCCCAGATCAGAGGCCATTCAACAATTGGGACAGCCCGTCCCGGAACGAATTCCGGTCTCGCCGTCCACTCCTCCCAAAATCGCCGCTCTGAATCGGCGTTCCCGCGCACATGGGAGCAAAGCCCCCGCGCTCACGCAATAGGCAAAAGGATGATACTTCACCGAGTGAAATGCCCGCTTCGACCCCTCTTGAAGGGGTTAATGGCGACCCGATTCCGGCAAATGCGTGGCATAGGAAGCATGCGGGCGGGTGGCCCGGATTTGCCCAAAGGTCCGAAGGGGTTGATGCCCATCAATTCGACGTTATTGGCGGCAACATATGCCGCCTAAGCACACTGTCCCAGCAGACCGAGGGGCGCGGCGAGGATGCGCCGTGTGCCGGGAAGCGGCCGAGCGGGCAATATAAGTATCGCATTCCTCGCACCAATCCAGCGACACTGGGCGGAGCAAGCAATCGAGCCTGTCGTTGGAATTCCATATCTGAAGATAGCCAAAATGGGAATTATTTTCTCTAAACGGCGATTTGAAATGCTGGAATTGGAAAACTATTCTCCGCCCGAGTGAGCGCGGCCCGGTGGGGCCCTTTCAGGATCGGACGTGAGCCGTGAAGTACTACCCCGTCTTTCTGGACCTTGAGGATCGCCTCGTCGTTATCGCTGGTGGCGGGGAACAGGCGGCCCAGAAGCTGCGCCTGTTACTGAAAACGCCGGCGCGGCTGCTCGTTGTCGCTGCTTCGATCAACGATGAAATCGCCTCTCATGAGGCGTCGGGTCGGTTCATTGCTGAACGCCGAGATTTCGAAGCCGGCGACCTAGAAGGCGCTGCCCTGGTTTATGCCGCGACTGGCGATGCCGTTACGAATGAGGCCATCGCGACCGCCGCGCGCGCGCGCGGCATACCGGTGAACACGGTTGACGCCCCCGCTCTGTGCGACTTCCTCACACCCGCCATCGTCGACCGTGACCCCGTCACGGTGGCCATAGGCTCGGAGGGTGCTGCGCCGGTACTTGCGCGCAGCATCAAGTCTCGCATCGAGGCGGAACTCCCGGCTGATATCGGGCGGGTTGCCGTCAAGGCGGAAGAACTGCGCGACCGGCTCGCCAGCGAGGTTGCCGACCCCATGGTCCGCAGGCGGGTCTGGGACCGCTTGATCGGCGGCGCATTCGCCAGCCAGGTTCTCTCCGGAGATGCCGCGGGCGCTTCCGAAACTGTCGCGGCGGAAATCTCCGCCGCGCGCGGCGGCATGCTCGGGGGCGGTCACGTGGCTCTCATCGGCTGCGGACCCGGCGATCCGGACCAATTGACCCTGCGCGCGCTGCAAAGACTGCAGCAGGCAGACGTTCTCGTGGTGGACCGGCTGGTTGATCCGCGGGTGCTCGACTATGCGCGCCGCGATGCCGAGCGCATCCATGTCGGCAAGGTGCCCGGAGGGCCTTCGACAAGTCAGGACGAGATCAATCGCATCCTGGTGCGCGAAGCCAGCGCGGGCAAGATCGTTGCACGATTGAAGGGCGGCGATCCGTTCATCTTCGGGCGTGCCTCGGAAGAAATGTCCGCTCTGGCGCGTGCCGGCCTCTCCTACGAGGTCGTTCCCGGCGTGACATCCGCTCATGCCTGCGCCGCTTCGGTCGGACTTCCCGTCACCAGCCGCGGCGTCGTTCGCAAGTTTTCCCTGCTTACCGGCGCGACCGCCGATGGCGAGCCTGATCACGACTGGTCCGCGCTTGCCGGACCGGGACAGGCCTTCGCCATCTACATGGGCGTGCGTTCAGCCGGCCTTGTTCGCGACAAACTGATCGAGGCCGGAGCCGACCCGGCTACACCGGTCGTGGTCGTGGAAAACGGCACGCTGCCGGACGAGAGAGCTTTCGCCACCACGCTCGATGATCTGGAAGCCTTGGTCGACGCACGCCGGATCTCCGGCCCCTCGATGATCTTTGTCGGCCTCGACTGGTCGGATATGGGCCTCGAAACGCCAACAAAGATCGAGCACTTCGCTCGCCCCAAGGTGCTCGCCTTCGATAAGGCGGCTCGACCCATGGCGGCGCTTCGGGCGGCGGGTTGATGACGTTGGCCAGAAAAGCGACAGGTCCCCGCCTGCTGACAGCCAACCGGCTGGATGACGGCCTTGTGGTGTTCCTCGCACCCGACGGCCAATGGCATCCCGATGCGGCCCGAGCCGCGATCGCACGCAACGACGCGCAGGCTGCCGCGCTGGAGGCCGATGGCGCAGATGCCGTGCGCGCCAACCTGGTGGTTGGCCCCTATCTGGTCGAAATCACGGAAGACGATGGCAGCATCGTACCGGTGGAGCACCGCGAGAGACGGCGACTGGCGGGTCCGAGCGTCTCTACCAGCGCCAGCACCGCAAAGGCGCTTGCCGCCTGAACCGCAACGGACAAAGCCATGTACAGATACGATGAATTCGATGCCGCCTTCGTGCGCGAGCGTGTTGACCAGTTTCGCGAACAGGTCGGACGCCGGCTTGACGGCTCGCTGACTGAAGAGGAGTTCCGGCCGCTGCGGCTAATGAACGGCCTCTACCTGCAGCTTCATGCCTACATGCTGCGGGTGGCCATCCCCTATGGCACGCTGTCCTCGCGCCAGATGCGCCAGCTCGCCGGCATCGCCGACGATTTCGACAAGGGCTATGGCCATTTTACCACCCGGCAGAACATCCAGTTCAACTGGCCAAAGCTGGTGGACGTGCCGGCCATTCTCGACCGGCTGGCCGAGGTTGAAATGCATGCGATCCAGACCAGCGGGAACTGCATCCGCAACGTGACCGCGGACCATTGGGCCGGAGTCGCCGCGGACGAGATCGAGGATCCCCGCCCATACGCCGAGCTGCTGCGGCAATGGTCGAGCCTGCATCCGGAATTCTCGTTCCTGCCGCGCAAGTTCAAGATCGCCGTGACCGGCGCGCCGAAGGACCGGGCCGCCGTCGCCTATCATGACATCGGATTGCGCATAGTCCGCAATGAGAAGGGCGAAACCGGCTTCGAGGTGCTGGTTGGCGGCGGCATGGGCCGCACGCCTATGATCGCAGTCACCGTCCGGAACTGGGTAACCAAGGCAGACCTGCTGCCCTATCTCGACGCCATCATGCGCGTGTACAACCTGCATGGGCGCCGCGACAACAACTACAAGGCACGGGTGAAGATCCTCGTGCATGAGCTGGGCGCGGAAGAATTCCGCCGCCAGGTGGACGCCGAGTTCGCCCAGATCGACAGGAGCGAGATCGGCGTTCCCCCTGCTGAGCTTGAGCGCATTGCCACCTATTTTGCGCCGCCGTCCTACGAGAACGCTGACGCAAGCGACCTCGACTATCACAGGGCCCTTAAGACCGACGCGAGTTTTGCCGCATGGGCAGAGCGCAGCGTCGCCCCTCACCGGGTGGATGGACATGCCATCGTCAACATTTCGCTCAAGCCGGTCGGCGGAATTCCGGGTGATGCCACGTCGGCGCAGATGCGCGCGGTCGCGGATATCGCGGAGCGGTGGTCGAAGGACGAGATCCGCGTCAGCCATGAGCAGAATCTGGTCCTGCCTCAAGTACGTAAACGCGACCTGTTCGCGGTGTGGCAGGCGCTGACCTCTGCTGGTCTGGCCACACCCAATATCGGCCTGGTCAGCGACATCATCTCCTGCCCCGGCCTCGACTACTGCTCGCTGGCGACCGCGCGGTCCATTCCAATCGCGCAGAAGATCAGCAACAGGCTGGGAGACGCGCGCCGGCAAAAAGAAATCGGCGACATCAAGATCAAGATCTCCGGCTGCATCAACGCCTGCGGCCATCACCATGCAGGACATATCGGCATCCTTGGCCTGGAGAAGCGCGGCGAGGAGTACTACCAGATTACGCTTGGCGGCTCGGGCGACGAGAAGGCCTCGATCGGCGAGATCATCGGACCTGGTTTTTCCAGCGAAACGGTCACCGATGCGGTGGAAACCATCGTCGATACTTATATCGGGCTGCGCAAGGACGGGGAGAATTTCCTCGACGCCTATCGCCGCGTCGGCGCGGCACCGTTCAAGGAGGCCGTCTATGCCGCTCATTAGCAATGGAGAGGTGGTCGCGGACAACTGGAACTATCTGGACGACGAGTTCCCGCTGCCGTCTGAGGGCGACGTGGTGTTGACACTGGCGCGATTGGAGCGCGAGCAGGACGCCGTGGCGCGGCGCACTGGCAAGACGGGCGTGGAGCTTCCCAACAGCGCCGATCCCGAAGACCTGTCCGCGCATCTGGCCAATATCGACCTGGTCATTCTGCGCTTTCCCGCGTTCACGGACGGCCGGGCCTATTCGCAGGCGCGGGTGTTGCGGAAGCGGCTTGGCTATGAGGGCGAAATCCGCGCGGCCGGGAATGTGCTGGCCGATCAGGCCGCCTTCATGATCCGTTGCGGCTTCGACAGTTTCGAGACCGACGGCCGCCAACCCCCGGAGCTTTGGCGGCGCGCTGCCCGGGCGGTGACACGCGCCTATCAACGGGGCTATGAACCTGTTGGAGGGCTGGCGGTAAGGCAGGGCACGGCTCCGGGCTGAAGGCGCCCGATATGGGCCGCAATCGGCCAGATTTGATCCATCCACCTGACAAACTGCCGGAAGCCTTCGTGGTGTCCGGTCCTGCAATTGCCGGGGTTCCCCTCGGCCCCGCGAGGCCCTAAACCAGCCTTTGTCGGCAATGCCATCTGAACCGGTACTGGCCGGAAATGAAATGACCACTGTTCTCGACACCACGACACGACAGCCTAACAGGCCCCTGGTTGTCCGCTTCGCAGGGGATTCCGGCGACGGCATCCAACTCGCGGGTTACGAGTTCGCCCGATCGACCGCCGAAGCTGGCGCGGACTTCATGACCTTCCCGGATTACCCGGCGGAGATCCGTGCGCCCGCGGGCACGACATTTGGCGTCTCCGCCTTCCAGATCCAGTTCGGCTCGGGCGAAGTGCTGACACCTGGCGACGAAGCGGACGTGCTGATTGCCTTCAATCCGGCGGCGCTGAAGACCAACCTGCAATATCTCAGGCCGGGCGGACTGCTTGTCGTGGACGAGACACATTTCGACGCGCGTGGCCTCAAGAAGGCGGGAATTGCCGCCAGTCCGCTCGAGGACGGATCGCTCAACCGATACCAGGTGGTAACGGTCGCCATTACAAAACGGGCGCTGGAAGCTCTTGCCTCGCTCGATCTCGGGCGCAAATTCGCGTCCCGCGCCCGCAACTTCTGGGCGCTGGGACTGGTTTACTGGCTGTTCGGACGCGATATGGCCCCCACAGTCGCGTTGCTTGAGCGCAAATTCGCGAACGATCCGGAGGTGCTCGGTGCCAACCTTCTGGCTCTCAAGGCCGGATATGCCCATGGCGAGACAGTGGAGATTCCCAGATATGAGGAGCTGGCGCGTCCCCGCAAGAAGTTACAGGGTGCAAAGGGCCGCATCATTTCCGGCACGCAGGCAATGGCGCTGGGTATCGCCGCCATCCCGGTTTTGTCCCAACGCGAAGTCATCTACTGCTCCTACCCAATTACTCCAGCCTCCGCGCTGCTGCACACGCTGGCGCGTTACAGCAACGGCGTTTCGACATTCCAGGCTGAAGACGAGATTGCCGCGGCCTCGGCCGCCATCGGCGCCTCCTATGGCGGGGCGCTAGGCATGACGGCCAGCTCCGGTCCGGGCCTCGCGCTCAAGACCGAAGCGCTCGGTCTTGCGGTCATGGCCGAACTGCCACTGGTGGTGATCGACGTGCAGCGCGCAGGTCCCTCGACGGGAATGCCGACCAAGCCGGAGCAGTCCGACCTGACCATGGCCATCCATGGCCGGCATGGCGAAGCGCCGCTGCCGGTTTTCGCGCCGGCGACGCCCGAGGATTGCTTCTGGATCATGATCGAGGCGGCACGTACCGCCATAGAGGCGATGACGCCGGTTATCGTGTTGTCGGACGCTTATTTGGCCAATGCTGCTTCGGACTGGACGCCACCCGATGTGGACAAGCTGGCCGACATCACCCTCGCGCCTGTGTCGGGTCCGGACGCCTTCCAGGCCTATGCGCGAGACGGGACAACGCTTGCCCGCCAATGGGTGCTGCCTGGCACCAAGGGCCTCGCTCATCGCATCGGCGGCATCGAGAAGCAGGCCGGATCGGGTCATATTTCATATGATCCCGCCAACCACGCCGAGATGGTGCGTCTGCGTGCCGAGAAGATTGCACGTATCGCCGACCGCCGGCCGGCCATCGAACTGGAGAGCGGCGCGGATGATGCGGATATACTCGTCATCGGATGGGGCTCGACCTATGGCGCGATACAGCAGGCAGTGCGCGAGCTGAATGACGAAGGAAAGCGCGCGGCGCACGTACACCTGCGCCAACTTTGGCCGTTGCCGAAAGGACTTGGCGAGCTGCTGGAGCGCTACCCACGCTCAATCACGGCGGAAATGAACTCCGGCCAACTCGCCTCCATCCTGCGCAGCGAATTCCTGAAACCGGTCGGACATATCAGCAACATCACCGGACAGCCATTCCGTGTCCGTGACCTGAAAAGCGCCATCGCGGCCCGCATCGAGGCTTGAGCCATGAACGTCATTCCCATGAAGCCGGACGAGTTCGAGTCGGACCAGGAGGTACGCTGGTGCCCGGGCTGCGGCGACTACGCCATCCTCAAGGCGGTGCGCGGCGTCCTGGCCGATATCGGGCGCTCGCCCCACGAAGTCGTCTTCGTTTCGGGCATTGGTTGCGCAGCGCGCCTCCCCTACTACCTGACCACCTATGGCTTCCACACCATCCACGGACGTGCGCCAGCGGTTGCCACAGGCGTCAAGCTGGCCAATCCTTCACTGGATGTCTGGGTGATCGGCGGCGACGGCGACATGCTGTCCATTGGCGGTAACCACACGCTGCATGTTCTCAGGCGGAATGTCGATCTGAACATCCTGCTGTTCAACAACGCCATATACGGGCTGACCAAGGGGCAGTATTCGCCCACGTCGCCCGTCGGCACACGCTCCCCTTCCACGCCCGGAGGATCGGTAGAGGCGCCGGTGAATGCGGCCCTGTTCGCGCTTGGCGCGGGAGGGAAATTCGTCGCCCGTGGCGCGGACACCCTGCAGAAACACCTGCCGCAGGTACTGCGCCGCGCCCATGACCACAAGGGCGCGTCTTTCGTCGAAATCCTGCAGAACTGCATTGTCTATAACGACGGCGCGTTCGGCGCGATCAATGACCGGTCCGAATCCCACAATGCCACGATCCGGCTGGAGCACGGCAAGCCGATGGTCTTCGGCAAGGATGAAGACAAAGGACTGGTGTTCGACGAGCGTGTCCTGAAATTCGAGGTGGTCAACCTGGCTGATGTGCCAAGGGACCGTCTCTGCGTGCATGATGAGACGAGCCTGGACCGGGCCTTTGCACTGGCGCGGCTGGAGCAACCGCGTTTCCCGGTGGCGCTCGGCGTGCTCTATGCCGCTCTCGCGCCGGAGTTCGTTGAGACCCGTAAGGCCATGAAGAAGCCCGGGACCTGGGACCGCGCCTCGCTCAAGGCATTGTTCTAGTTCGCCCTGGCGAAGGGGCCACCCCTACCGATGGCTTGACTTGCGTCAATGTCCGGACCGCGGTCCCGCTTCACTGTGTCGGCGTCACGAGAGAGTTTGAGCATGAAACCCCGCATTACATGGATACTCGTCGCCGACGCCTCGCGCGCGAGCATTTTCGCCAATGATGGACCCGGCAAGGGCCTCAGGCATGTGC